>JAFGLN010000014.1 GCA_016928025.1 Deltaproteobacteria bacterium | reverse complement strand
GTGAGGATAGGGAAAATTACCTGAGGTGGGGACGAGAGACGTTTGGGTGGGCGATCTATTTGTTCAAGAAAGAAGTTATTAAAAGATTGGGGAATTTAAAGGGTGCACTCAGGGATAAGATGAGCCAAGCAAAGACTTGACCCCTCAGCCCCTTCCCCTCAGCCCCTTTTACCGATGTCGATGAAATTCTTTCCAATGAAATCAGCATTTTTAAAGATCGAGTCAGGATCGATGTGCATACATCGTCACCCGGTTTGCGTTTTCAAGATGCATGGGTCCGCCGAAATACCATGGAATATCAAGGGCAGTTATTCTATATTGTCTCACGGGAAGATTTGATTGCTTCAAAACGCGCGGCAGGCAGGGATGTCGATCTTGAGGATGTGCGCTTGTTGGAAATACCACCGACGGAGAAAGAACCACTATAGTTACAAGTTTTTAGATATTTTTTTTAGGCGATATGGGATTCCGGTGAGGGCATTGCCGCGCCATCCATTTCATCGAAGCGTTACTGTGCCTGCTGACGATCACGTTAAACAACAGATTCCGGAGGCGGTTCATGGAAGAAAAAATGAGTCGATGGGGTGTAGGACCTGTTTTTGCCGCTCTGTCCATCGGCTATGGAATGATTGTGTTGGCGATTACCATTTATTTCTATCCGGTCTTCCAGATCGATTTCGTGCCGTATTGGCTTATGTCTATTCTGGGAATCAGTCTGTTGGTGATAGGCGTGCCGTTTTTTATCATTTCGGTTATTACCGTCATGCGTGCATACAATGCCGACCAGCTTGTCACGGACGGGATTTTCAGGTGCTGCCGCCATCCCTTATATGCCTCGTGGGTCATATTCATTGTGCCGGGGACCGTTCTACTGATTAACAGTTGGATAGGGATGACGGCTCCCGTATTTATGTTCGTGTTGTTGCGTATTTTGGTTATCAGGGAAGAAACATATTTGGTAGGTGCATTTGGGGTTGAATATCTCGATTATAAGAAGACCGTGCCCTGTATATGGCCCTACGGGATGATGAAAAAAGACTTGTAATAATATTTCCTGTTGCCGAATCCGGCGATCAGAAGACGTCGGAAACGAGAAAAGATTTTCCGTTAAAGATTTAGCATAAGGATTAAAAAATGCGCATCAGAAGTGAAACGTCCTCGGATATCGACGCCATATCCGAAGTCACCATCGCGGCCTTCCGGGACCATCCGATCAGCGACAATACCGAACAATTTATCATCATTGCTCTGCGTGCCGCCAATGCGCTCACGATTTCGCTCGTCGCGGAGATCGAGGGAGGCGTGGTGGGTCATATCGCGTTCTCGCCCGTGACCTTTTCCGACGGCAGCCCGAATTGGTATGGCCTGGGGCCTATTTCCGTGTTGCCGGCATATCAAAAGCAGGGTATCGGCAAAGCCCTGGTCCATGAAGGCCTTTCCATGCTGAAGGCATTAGGCGGCGAAGGCTGTGTTCTGGTGGGAGACCCCGGCTACTATGAACGGTTCGGTTTTAGAAATATTCCGAAGTTAATCCACGAGGGAATTCCTCAGGAGGTTTTTCTTGCCTTGCCGTTCGGCAAAAAAATACCTCAAGGGACTGTCTTGTTTCACGAAGGGTTTTCAGCGACCGGTTGACCGGGCGTTCCATCGGAGTCCCAGGGTCTCGAAGCCGGGAAATATGATGGCACGGTTTATTAGATTCGCAGTGTTAAAAAAAGATGAACGAGAAGCAAATGAGAAAAGGACCCGATAAGAAGCGCAAGTATTCAGAGGGGTTAATCGATGTAAAAACGATTTTGGATCATTTAAATGTATATCCCGGCCAGACCATTCTTGATGCCGGCTGCGGCAACGGTTATATGTCCAAAATATTTTCGGAGTTGGTTGGACATACCGGGCAAGTATACGCCCTTGATCCTGATAAAGAATTGATCAGCGCTCTTAAAAAGGATGTGGGGAATAAGAATATAGAACCGATCGTTGGCGATATTACCGGGGCCACTGACCTTAAAGGGAGTTCCATCGATTTGGTTTATCTTTCAACGGTGTTTCATATCTTTTCTGATCATCAGATCAAACACTTTGAGAAAGAGGTCAGGCGCGTTTTAAAGCCAAAAGCTAAGCTGGCAATTGTCAATATCAAAAAAGAAAACACACCTTTGGGACCTCCCATGAAAATGAGAGTCTCTCCTGAGGAATTAAGACAAAAGCTTTCGTTCAAGTCGATAAAACTCATTGACGTTGGCGAATATTTTTATATGCGAATTTTTGAGAATTAAGCATCCCGCCAACGGGTCCTAACGCAAAAACAAGGAAAAGGTTTTATGGACATTTTCATTGAATATTGCGCGGAATGAAACGATCATCCGCAGGCTTCCCGTGTGGAGGCGGAAGTCAAGACAAAGTATCCCGATGCCGTATGGTTATCTGAAACCGAAGGATGCGGTCGGAAGAGGGATTGTGTAACGGCTGGGTGTCGGATAAAGCCTTGTTGCTTCCGCGATGTATGTCAAGTGTAGGAACCATGGGTATGAGAAATCACCCCCCTTGGTTCCTACAAATATAAATTTCATATGAATAATTGGTACTAAAATGAATTTGTTTGCAAATCGGCTAAAACTTTCAGGCGATGACTTGTTTTAAATCTTCTTCAGAATTGATGTTGAAAAACATCCGCTCCTCGGGATCGAAAGACTGGAGGGTTTCCGGCTGGATAAAAAGGACATCCAGGCCCTTATAAAAACCCGTGATCTTGAGCTTATCCTGATCCATAAGATTTTTGATATTAGGCAGGCAGGTCTTGGCATAAATGGCATGGAGGGGCTGAGGCCCTTTAGGCGTTTTGGGGACAACAATATCATGTTTCTCCGCCGCCGACTTAACCATGTATTCAATAAAAGATTGATTTAAAAACGGCATATCGCAGGCCGTGACAAAGCTTTTTTCCGATGACGCATAGAAAAGACCTGTATAAATGCCGCCCAGCGACCCTTTGCCCTTGAAGATGTCGGTAACGATTTGCGCGTCAAGATCGAGATATTCCAGAGGAGAATTGGTGGCAATGATGATCTCCGTAAAAATATCCCTTAGAATCCTTACCGTTCTATCAATCAGGCGTTCCCCGTCAATCTCCAGAAAAGATTTATTACGGCCCATTCTCCTGTTTCGACCGCCCGCTAAAATAATACCCGTCATTGATTATTTTTACCCTTCGACTTGAACCTTGTTCCTGGTTGGTCTCTTATCCTTATCGCGTCCAAATGACAAGCAATTCTTACAATCATCCTTATATTTGACTTGATAAAATGACGCTTCGGATGTAGGAATTATTGTATTTCATCATGACACCGGAGGCTCATAGAAGATGTACTGGGAAAAAGACATAGAGACCATGGATCGGGATAAATTGGAAGCGCACCAGCTGGCGAGACTGAAGGAAACGCTGGGCAACGCAAGCAAATCCCCATATTATGCGAAGGTTTTTAAGGATCAGGGACTTGACATTCAACAGATCAACGCCCTTGAAGATGTGGAAAGGCTTCCCCTGACAACGAAAGACGATCTGCGACAGCAGTGGCCGTATGGTTTTTTGGCTTGTTCGAAAGATGAAATCGTCAGGATGCATTCTTCGTCCGGAACGACGGGGCGGGCCATTGTCGTTTTTCATACGGCCAACGATGTCGATCAATGGACCAATCTCGTGGCCCGCTCCATGTACATGACGGGCATGAGAAAAAGCGATGTGTTTCAGAATATGATGACCTATGGTCTGTTTACGGGCGGCCTGGGCTTTCACTACGGGGCCGAAAAACTGGGTGCCCTGGTCATCCCGGCCAGCGCTGGCAACAGCAAGCGCCAGATTCAACTAATGATGGATTTCGATACGACGTACATTCACATTATCCCCAGTTACGCCCTTCATTTATCGGCTGTTTTTGAGGAAATGAAGGTCGATCCGCGAAAGGACACCAAACTGAAGGGCGCTTTTGTCGGAGCGGAGCCGCATTCGGAGAAAATGCGGAAGATCATTGAGGACTTTTATGGTTTCAAGGCCTATAATTCCTATGGCCTTTCGGAGATGTGCGGACCCGGTGTGGCTTTTGAGTGTCCTCATCAGACCGGTATGCATGTGTGGGAAGACAATTTTCTGATGGAAGTTATCGATCCCGTGAGTCTCAAGCGGGTGCCGGACGGCGAGGAAGGTGAACTGGTTATGACCACCCTTCTTCGAGATGGCATGCCGATCCTTCGCTACAGAACCCGGGATCTAACCAGAATTATCCCCGGATCGTGCGAGTGCGGTAGGACCCATCGCCGCATCGAGCGCATTAAAGGCCGAAGCGACGACATGATCATTATCAAGGGCGTTAATATTTTCCCCGTCCAGATTGAAAAGAGACTGATGGACATCCCCGGCGTGGGTACGAATTATCTCATCATCCTGGAGCGGGAAGGCCTCAATGACACAATGCTCGTGAAAGTCGAGGTGCAGAAGGATTTTTTTGCGGGGGACTTAAAGCAGCTTGAAAATTTGAGGCACCGGATCGTGGAAGAGCTCAGAAGCGATATCCTGATTACGCCCAAAGTGGATCTCGTCGGTCCCGACAGCCTGGAAAAAAGTGAAGGCAAGGCGGTAAGGGTTATTGACAACAGGAAGGACTAAATGAAGGAGGACCAAATGATTGCCTATCAGCTTTCGGTTTTCTCGGAAAATAAACCCGGCAGGCTGGCTGCCGTGACCAAAATTCTGTCGGCGGAAAAGATCAACATCCGGGCGACGACCATCGCCACATCCGATACCTTCGGTGTGATCAATCTCATCGTGGATGATCCCAAAAGAGCGGAAGCGGTTCTGACCAAGGAAGGCATGATGTGCCGTCTGCGTGAGGTGCTGGCGGTGGTCATCGAAGATAAACCGGGCGGCCTGGACAGATTGACGCAGCTGCTTGCCCAGGAGGGCGTCAATATCAACAACGCCTACGGGTTTGTTCTGGAAAGCCGGGAAAAAGCGGTGTTTGTCGTAGACGTCGATCAGATTGAAAAGACATCGAAGCTCCTGGAAAATAATAAATTCAAAACACTGGACGCGGAGGCTCTTGACGCGATAGAACCTTTTCATTATATGAAGTATTAATTGCCGCTCCGCGGAAAAGTAGATAAAGGTTAGAAGGAGAAATAAAATGACGCACTATGATGCGGGAAATTATGCAGGCAAGCATCAGCCCGGCGTGACCGTCGATGAAAAAGTAACTGCAGCGATAAAAAGAAAAATCGTCAACGGCGAGTTGGCCTGCGCTCAGGCAAGCCGCATTGCCGGATCCATGAAGATTGACTTGAAAATCGTGGGGACCGCTCTGGATCTTATGGAGGTTCGGATTACCAAATGCCAGCTCGGTCTGTTCGGACACGAGAAAGGCGCGAAGCTGGTTAAGCCGGCTAAAATTATCAAAACGGATATGGAAGAAGCGATCAGAAGTGCTCTGGTCGATGGTCGCCTTCCCTGCGCGGCGGCTTGGGAAATAGCGGCGAAGTTCGGCGTTCCTAAAATGCGGGTGGCCTCTCTGTGTGAAGCACTGAAAATTAAAATTATATCCTGCCAGTTAGGGGCTTTTAAATAAACCATGCCGTTGACGATCTGATCAGGATATGCCCCTCATAAAGGCGCCTGTCTTTTCAACACCAATATTCAGGAATGTTTAAATAACGGAAGGATTGTCGTTCCACGGCAGGGATTTATGGAAATTGCCGGGATTTGTCGTGGTCCCGTTTCGGCAAATCTCTCGAAACGACAAAAATTGAAAGCCTCATAGAGACCGCTTTTCTATATATTTTTTTACAATCGCCATGGCTTTTTCAGCGTTTTTCTTGGCGTGTATCGCAATGTCGTCCTGGCTTAATTCCGTTTCTCCGATTCCGTGAGCGTAGTTATCTATCGAACACAAGGAAGCATAAGGAAGGCCGAGTTCCCGGGCAATAACAGCCTCACCGGCCATGGTCATGCCGACGAGATGGGCAAAACGGGCCATCATCGTGATTTCCGCTCTGGTTTCCAGTCTCGGTCCTTTGGTTTGCCAGTAAACACCACCATTGACGACTTTGATATGGCAATCCTGGGCCGCCTGAATCAATTTCCGTCTGACGTCTTCATCAATGATCGGCGTTATATGGACGGCTTCCGTTGAAAAAATGGTCGGCCCTCCGTCAGGCAGAATAAAGTCGTCCGGCACGAGGAGCATGCCGGGCTTCAACGTTTTTCTGAGCGATCCCGTAGATTGCAGGGCGATGATCTCATCAACTCCCAAGTCTTTAAGGGCTGTTAAGTTGGCCTGATGATTGATCAAGTGGGGGAGGATATAACGATTCGGGTCGCTGCCGTGCCTCTGAATCACGGCGCAATCTCCGGTGATCAGAACGAGTGCCGTCCCATGGTCATTTTTTATAATCTTTTTTTTCGCTTGATTGAACAGCTTGGTATCCTTTACGATGCTGCCCGTCATGATCCCCAACCTACCCATATCCCCTGTCTCCTTTATTTAAAAGTCATAAAATCATTCATCTTACGACATCGCAATGCCTCAATATCTAACAGAAAGCCCTTTCTCTGTCAAAACACTTGATCGTCTTGAATGAATGTTGTATGTCTCAGAACCGAATATAAAAAATTTTCTGGGAGGACTTGATATGGACAATAAGGAAAATATCACCCCTGTTTCAGACAGCAGCTTCGAACAGGAAGTGCTGAAATCGGATAAACCGACGCTTATCGATTTCTGGGCTCCTTGGTGCGGTCCCTGCCGGATGCTTGGACCTATCGTGGAGGAATTTGCGGAACAAAATAAAGACCGCGTTAAGGTCATGAAGCTCAATGTGGATGAAAGTCCCAACACAGCAACCACCTATGGAATTCGCAGCATTCCCACATTGATGCTGTTCAAGGACGGTCAAGCCAAAGATACAGTTATCGGCCTGATATCCAAGGATCGTTTGGAGGAATTTGTAAAAAAGAGCTTGTAATATCAACAGATTTCGTAGGCTTCTTGGGTGAATGAGGCAAGGCATTTTTTCGTTAATATTTTTTAACACTGGAGTTTGGATGGTGAATTTTAAAAGCACGTTGTTAATAACCATGTTAATGATTATTTCCCTCGGCTTTTCCAGTTGCGGCTGGTGGAAAAGCTCACCTCCCCTCAAAAATTCCCCCGATGCTTTATATCAAAAAGGCTATGAATATTATCATCGGGGGAAGTACGAAAAGGCCATCTCTTCATTCCGAAGGGTTATTGAGGAGTACCCTTTAAGCGAACTGGCCATCATGGCGGAAATAGGGATCGCCGACGCCTATTTCAGCGACAAGGAATATGTTGATGCCGCTCTGAGTTACAACGAATTTGTCAATCTGCATCCCTTAAACAAGAATGTTCCCTATGCCCTCTATCAAAATGCCATGTGCCATTATCAGCAAATCGATACCATCGACAGAGATCAGACGGAAGCGCTGAACGCAAAAAGGTCTTTCGAACGGATGATCAACCGTTTTCCCGACAGCGAATTCACGCCGTTGGCGGAAGAAAAGATTAAAGAATGCAACGTCATGCTGGCCAAGCACGAGTTATACGTTGGACGGCTTTACTTAAAGATGAAAAAATACGAGGCGGCTTTAAGACGTTTTAAAACCGTTACGGGACAATACGCGGGGCTTGGCCTCGACAAAAAAACGGAAGAACTGATCAAAGAAACACAAAAGCGAATCGCCGCAACAAAAAAATCTAAGTAAAAAAATGTATTAAAAAGATCTGTGCCGCCGTCAAGACAATATCGTCAACATGATCCAAATCCTGCAGAGGCCCGCTAACCATCAAAACGCGAAGCGGATTTCGCCGATGACGCCGTCGGCATAGAAGCCGTTCCGGAATTCCCCCCCATAGCGAAGGGAGGTCGAAAGACCGTTGGAATACACGAGGGTGAAGCTCGCCCCCACGGTGGCGCCGTTCTGCTCCAGAGCCTGCCCCGGAATGGAAAAGGAAGCGCCGGGCGAACCGCTGAAGGAGGCTGTAATCACACGATCGTCCACGGCAAAGTCGTGAAGCCAGGCCACGGTCAGTTCGGGAATGAAGGACGTCCGGTCCCCGTCAAACGTGCCCCGGAACCGGAGCCCCGCCTCGGAGACGAGGGCATCCGTCTTCCGGCCCTCCACGGTGAGGCTGAGGCTCCCCCCGCCCTCTTCCGTGAACCGGTCTTCATGCAAACGGCTGTATTGAAGGGAGGCAAACGGTCCGAGGGACAACCCGGGCAGAGCAACGTCATACCCCCCGCCCAGCCGGGCAGAGAAAAGATCGCCTCGATGGCTGCTCTCAACGTTTCGCTGCAGGCTCCCAACGATGATGGTGCGATGGTTTTCATACCGGTTCCGGCCGAAGGACAAAACCCCATCCAGGTAGAAATTTTTTGTAAAGTAGCTTCCGTAGGCGGTGCTGATGAGGCTTTCGATATTGCCGTCACCCCGGGGGTTGTTGAGGTCGATTTTGGTCTCCCCGTGGGCAACGCCAAAACCGGCCGTCAGACGGTCGCTCAACATCAGGTCGGCTCCCAGAGTTGCGCCGGCAACAGAAAAATCATACCCCGTGTGGCCGGTCGGATCGCCCTGTTGCTCCCCCCGCTGTCCGAAGACATTCAACCAGAGGCCGGCCGGATACCGATCATCGGAAGGACTCCTCTTACCAAACCGTCCCCAGTCGGAGCCTTGGTAAGCGAGCAGGACGGGCTTGGCCGGGGTACGGGCGGCAATGCGCAGTTTTTCCATCCGCTGCCGGAAGGACTGATGCATCTGGCCGGTCACGCCGAAGGTGGCCCGGGTGAAGGTGTCGAACGCCTCGGGGCTCAAACTGGCGAAGGTCCGGCTGAACGCCTCTTCCGGGAGGTTTTGGATGTCGATCAGGACATTTAACAAATCCCCGGTGGCTCCATACTGGATCGTGTCCAGATACCGGGCGATGACCGCTTCGATGGGGTTGGCCGCCATGAAGGCAAAGCTTTTGGCCTGCGTCTCAATCCGGAGGGCATTGGGGTCCTGATGCATGGTGAAGCTGACCAGGACATTGGGGTCGGGGAGGGTGACGGTATCGAACGCATTGGCCACCTGATCGGCCCGGATGATGTCGTAGGTTGTGCCGTTGAAGTAAAGGCCCCGTTCCCTGGTAACCGTCAGAGAGCCCGCCAGGGTCGCCGTTCCGTCAATGGACAAGCGGCCGTGGCCGCCGCTGCCGTTGATCCCTGTCCGGAAGGCGCTGTCGCCGGTCATGGCATAGTCGCTGTTGATCTGCAGGACCCCTTCCGTAATGTCCATCCGCTTCATCGTGGGTAGGCCGTTCAGGGTGAAGGTGCCGACCCCCTGTTTGGTCGTGTTTTCGAAGTCCGTAAAGGCATAGCTCGACGAACCCGTCCCGTCAAAGACCAGGGAATTGCTCCCCGTTCCCGGATCGATCGTCCCGTTGATCGTGGCCGTCCCGGTGAACCTCAGGGTATCATCGCCCTCGCCCAGGTCGATCGCGCCCGTCGTCGTCGAGCCCCCGCCCAGGGTCAAGACGTCGTCGCCGTCGCCGGTCGTGATAGCGATACCGGCCCGGTTGGTAATATGGATATTCCCCCCGACCCATTCAAGACGCTGGTTGACAGTCTTGATCGTTCCATTGTTCGTAATGGTGTCGTTGCCGGCACCGGTTGTGATGCCTACGGCCGTCGTGCTCTCCGTGCCGTCGGTCCTTTCCTGGGGGGTATCTCCCGTTCCCGCCGCCGCCAGCGCGCACACCTCAATGGTGCCGTCGTTGGAAATGACATTGTCGCCGGTCCCGGCCTCGATGCCGATCACGTCCGCGGCGGCGGTTTTTGTCCCTTGCGAATATTGCACCTCCTGGTTGGTCACGGCATAGGCCTCGGCGTTGACGGTCAGGTTTCCGTCATTGCCGATCCGATCCGCCCCCAGGCCTGTTTTGATCCCTGTTGCACTTGACTCCGCCGATGCCGGAAAATTCATGCTTATGTATATAATAGAGGAAATTTCGAATCGTTTGACCTCTGCCGTCGTCTGGGCATTGACGTTGATAAGGCCGAGATTGGCAATCTGATTGGCGCCGTCGCCGGCGTCGATACCGACGGCGGCGGCGGTTGTGACGCCATTGTAGGAATCGGTTGTGACGCCGGCAGCCGCATCGATCGATGAATCGGCCCCCAGTAAAATGACATCACTGCCGCTTCCCGTTGCAATCCCCATGACCTGAGCATCGGCCATGTTTGTACTGTTGGCATTGCCCCCGTTGGGATGATTGGCGGCCGTTGAAACAACAGAAATGTGGCTGTCATTTGAAATATGATGGGTCCCGTCGTCTGTGTGAATGCCGGTCGCGGAAGCGGAGGAAGCCGTATAGACGGCGGTATTTTCATCGGTATAGAGCTTGGCCGTCGCCTGGGAGTCTATCTCCAAAATACCTGTATTGGCGATCATGCTGTTGCTGTCCCCTATATCGATGCCCCAGACATGGGAAAAGGCCTCCGTTTGCCGCCAGGGTTCGTCATCCGACGCATCGGCGGTGGTGGCAGATGTGACCTTCACGGTTCCGGTATTTCGGATGGAAACCCGCTCATTGCCGTCGCCGATGGTTATGCCGTATGCAAATCCCTGAGATTTGGCATAGGACCACGAATCGCTGTCGCCGTGAGAAAAAGCCATGGTGTCTGCCGTGGCGGCAACGTCCAGGGTGCCGGAATTATCGATGGCCGCGCTGTAATTGCCCATGCCGACGACAAAGCCGGAGACGTCGGCCCGTGCTTCGGCGTAAGTTGTAGCGGTCCCGTCGGAGGTTCCGCCCCGGTCGCCGGCGGCGTTCCCCTTTGCCGTGGCCGCAGACGTCACACTCACCGTTCCTGAATTGGCGATTTCTACATCTTTTGGATCTCCGGTGTTGTCGGCGCCCGCATCGATCCCGATGGCATTGGTATTCGCATAGGCACCTGCTTTGGCATCGGCGTTATACCACGAGTCGGACCTCCAGTAGGTGCCCCACCCGCTGTCCGTACCATTGACATCGACAACGGCTTTGGCGTCGACCTGCAAGGTCCCCGTATTGGCCATGGAGACATCTCCCCTGTCCGCCGACCATCCGGCGGAGGAGGCGTCGGCCCTGGCCCAGGCGGTGGTGTGGGTGCTTCGCGTGGTGGACAACGACCGGGTACCCGCACTAATGTTCCCTTCGGCATAAACGGTGAAGGAACCCTCGTTAACGATGGCCTGGTCTCCCTCGCCCAGGGAAATGCCCGAAGCCGCCGCGGCCGCTGTTGCGCCCGGGTTTGCCTTGCTCGATCCCATCGTTCCGAATTCGTCTCCGTTGGCCGTGGCATTGACGACGGCCTTGGCATCCACGGTGATTTGATTTCCCGCTTTATTCCAGACCGTGCCTCCGTTCCCGGCGGCGATCCCGACGGCATCGGCATCGGATGCCGGCGCCAATGCGGCCTCCCCATACCCGTCTCCGGCGCTGTCCGCCCGGCTGGAACCATTGAACGTTGCAACGGCATCGACCTCCAGCGTACTGTCATTAATCACCAGGGTGTCGCTTCCCGCCGCGTGGATGCCCCATGCCGTCGCCGTGGCCGTTCCGCCTCCGGTCGCGTCGGCGTCGTCGACGGAGTCGGAATCCGATGAGATGTCCGCCGTCGCCTGGGCCAGGATCTTTAAAGGTCCTTCATTGAGGAGTCGGCTTTTCCCCTGATCCGTAGCCATGCCGGTGGCTGTTGCGTCGATGATGGCCCAGATGGCCGTATCCGTGTCATAGGCGTCCGATTCGGCATAGGCATACCCGTTGCCGGATGTCACGGCTTTGACCTCGATGTCTCCTTTATTGGCGATCTGATTGGCGCCGCTGCCTGCCGCAATGCCGGTTGCGGAGGAAGAGGATTGGATGCCCGGGTTGCTCTTGCCGGTGCCGACCTTGGCTTCCTCATCCGCCCATGCCGTTGTTCTTTGGTCGCCGGCCGTTGCTTTCTCCGCTACGGCCTCGACGTTCAGGCCTCCCTCATTCACAATCACATCGTCGCCGCTGTCGGTTTTAGTGCCATAGGCTGTTGCCGTGGCATCCGAATAAGCCTGTGCCGTATTATCATCAATATCGGTATCCGCTTCGGCATAGGGTATGGTATCGGCAGCCGCGCGGACGTCAAGATTTCCGGTATTGGATAGGGTCTGATGGCCGCTGCCGGTCCGAATGCCGGTAGCCGTGGCCTCTGCCGTTGCTTCGGCTTCTGCCTTCGGCGATCCCCACCCGACGTCGGCTTCCGCACTACCGTCCGCTCTGGCATACGCATCGACATCGAGGGTGCCCTGGTTTTCGATGACGTGGCTTCCCTCAGCGCTGTCAATCCCGGTCGACGAAGTGATTGAACTGGAATCCGCTTTGGCCATCGGCATTCCGAACACGGCTTCCGCCGACCCCTCGGATTTCGAGTAGGCCGTCGCTTTGATGGTCATCGTGCCGGTGTCGGTATTGACGATCCGATCGTTGCCGCTGCCGCTTTCGATGCCCTTGGAATGCGTTTCGGCGATGGTTCCCGTACTGGCCAGACCGAGGTACGAATTGGTAACGCCCACGGACAGGGTGCTGGTCATCCAGTCGTCGTCACCGACGGTCAGGGCGCCTGTATTGAAGATGGTGTCATCTCCGGTACCGGTGGAAACACCGGTCGCATAAACCCGGGCGCCCAGCGTGGCGCTTCCGAATCCTAAAAAGCTGAAAGAAATCGTCTCGGTCACGGCTCTGGCCAACGGGGTCTTGTCGGCCGGCACATCCCCGATGGTAAGAATTCCTGAATTTTCAACCTGATTATTGCCGTTTCCGGCCTGAATGCCTTCGAGGATGACCTCCGTCAGGGAATCGGCCAGGGCGAATTCGGCCAGACCGACGGTACCGCTGCCTGCTTCCGTTTTACCGGCGGCGGTCACCGTCACGGTGCCCTCGTTCAGAATCGTATCCTCGCCATCTTCGCTCTTGATCCCCGTCGCCCCGGTTTTCGAAGCGGTCCCGGCATCGGCTAATCCGATGCCGACATTGACCGTTACGCCGATAGCTCGGGCGCCGGCATTGGCTGACACCAGGATGGAACCGGTTTGGGTGTTCGTGATCGTGTTTTCCCCCTTGCCGCCGTCGATGCCGATGGCGGAGGTATCGGCTTTGGAAGCCGCATTGGCTGTTCCGGAACCCGATATATCGATGGATGTACTCGATGCATCGACATTCGACTGCGTGGTCAGAGCAATTAATCCGTCGTTCTGAATGGCGTCAATCGCGTTGCCGCCTTCTATTCCGATCGCATTGGCCATGGCCGACGTTCCGGCCTTGGCCGCCGCACCGCCCATGAGATTGATCGTGTAGCTGTTCGCATGGGCCGTCGTGGTGGATTGGACGGTTATATGGCCGCCTGCGGCATTCGTGATGGCGTTGTTGCCGTTGCCGCCGTCGATACCCTTTCCGATCGTTTCTCCTTTGCTTTCAGCGTTCGAATCGCCGTAGCCGATGAGCTGCACGGTCGTAGCAGAGGCATCCGTACTCGACAATGCCGTTAGATCAATGCCGCCGGCATTTTGAATCGTATCCGTGTCGTTTCCGCCCGCGATACCTGTGGCCGCAGCAGTGCCCGTGGCACCGCCGCTGGCTTTGGCGTATCCGAGGAGACTCACGGAAACGGAAGCCGTGTCGGCGGAAGCTTCGGAGGTCAGATCGATGGAACCGGCGGCATCATTGGTGATGTTGTTTATGCCGTCACCGCCCTCGATTCCCCGGGCGACGGAAATCCCCATGCTTTCGGCATTCGCGTCGGCGTATCCCCCCAGGGTTACGGAAACGCCCGTGACATCGGCATTGGATTTGGCCGACAGATGGATGGCGCCTGAGTTTTGAATTTGGTCCGCTCCTGACCCGCCTTTGATGCCGTCGGTCGTGGCTTTGGCTGTCGTGTTGGCGTTGGATGCCACACCGCCGAGAAGATTGACGCTGACCGCCAGACCGTTGGCTTTTGCGTTGCTGAGCGCATCGATGTCGCCGGTGTTCAAAAGAACGCCCGCATCGGCATCCGCCGCTCCGCTGTCCATGCCGATCGCCGTAGCTTCTCCCGTGATGTCAACGTTTGCTGCCGCATAGCCGGCAAGGTTTGCGGAACCGGCTTTTCCATCCGCGCTGGAGTCGGCATTCAGACCGATGGACCCCTCATTACAAAGGGTATCTTCGCCGTCACCCCCCTCCAGACCCTTTGCGACGGCCGCGGCCGTTGTTGAAAGATCGGATAAAGAAAAACTCGCCGTGGCGATGGAAATAGAGATGGCTTTGGAGGAGGAGGAGGCATCGGCATCGACATCGATCGTGCCGCTGTTGGTCATCTCGTCGCTGCCGGAGGCGCCGCTCAAAGCGGTAGCGGCAGCTTCCGCCGTCGTATCGGCCCTGGCGAGAGATGCGCCGATGCCGACCGGGGCCAATTCGGCATCCAGGGCCACGCTCGCCGTATCGGCGTCCGTTTTGGCGCCGACGGTCAATGTGCCCGTATTGGTCATTTGATCATGTTCATCACCGCCGTCGATACCGATGGCGGTGGCCCTGGCGGTATTCGAGGCATCGGCCAGGGCCGCACCCAGTGAAACGCCTTCCGGGGTTCCGTGAACGGCTAAAGAAATGCTGGCCAGGGTGCTGTTGGATTCGGCCGAGCAGGACAGGATGTTCTGATTGGAGAGGATGCCCCTGCCCGCCCCGCCATCAATGCCGATGGCGGATGATTCGACGGTGGTGTCGCCGTCGGCCAGGGAAACCCCGGCGGCAATCCCGGTGCCCGACGCGGCAAAATCGACGGATACGCTGGCCGTCGTAACGTCCGATTTTGCCCCGACGGTCACGGTTCCGGTGTTGGTGAGAGCGTCTTCGCCGCCGCCGCCGTCGATGCCGATGCCGGCCGCTTTCGCATTGGTCTCGACTTTGGAAAGGGAGACCCCCACGGCCGCCCCTTCGGCGGCACCCGCGACACTGACGCCGATACTGGCGCTCGCCGCCGCCGCATCGGAGGTTACCGATAACAGGCCGCTGTGTTGCACGGTGTCGCTGCCGCCCCCCGCCTCAATGCCGACGGCGTTTGCTTCCGCTTCCGTTGTGGCGTTCGCATAAGTACCGGCCGCAACGATCCCATCGGACGTACCGGCAATGCTCAAAGAGACGCTGGCGGAGTCGGCATCGGCATAAGAGGATACGGTGGTCTTGTTTGCGACGGTGATCGTATCCCCACCGTCACCGCTGATCAAGCCGGCGGCGGAAGAGGTGGCCGTCGTTGTTCCGTCCGTCAGGGCGACGGCAAAGCCGGCGCCTTCCTTGACACCCGCGGCCGACACGCCGATGCTGGCGCTGCTGCTTGTCGCTTCCGCCGTTGCCTCGATCTCTCCGGAATCGTCCATCGTGTTTTGACCCGCACCGCCGTCGATGCCGACGGCCGACGCGTCAGCCGTGGTTGTGGCATCCGCATAGGTGCCGGCCCCCGTCAGGCCCCCTTCTTTCCCCGACGCCGCCAGGGCGACGCTGATGCTGGCGGCGTCGGCATCAGCTGCTGCCGCCGCCTTCACGTTGCCGGAATTGGTGATGACATCATCATCGTCGCCCCCGGCAATGCCCGTTGCGTCCGATACGGCTCCGGTCGATGCATCGGAAACGGCGATGCCGATGAGGAAGTCGGGCTCTGTCGCGCCGGAAAGAGCAACCCCCAGGCTGACGCTGGTGGCGTTTGCCGTGGCATCGGCACTGAGGTCCGCCGTATTGTCAATGATATTCTGTCCGTCGCCGCCGTCGATGCCCGTAATGCTGGTTTGTGCGTACGTGGCCGCATCGATGATGACATAATTCGGGATAAGGCTCATCAGGCTGCCCTTTCCGATGGAAAGCGATGCGGCGATGCTCAGAGAATCGGATTCCGACTCTCCTTTGACGGAGACCTGTTCGTTATTGACGATATGGTCCGCACCGTCGCCGCCGGCGATGCCGGTCGCCGTCGCTTGAGCCGTCGTGCCGGCATCCATGATCGTATTTTCTGCCTGTCCGGAACCTGTTCCGACTGATTCGGTGGTCTCAACCTGTAAACTGATATCCGGCGGATTTTGGGATGAAGCAATCGACAGCGCCGCCGGAGCCCCACCGGCGTTCGAGGTTGACGATAGATTGATCTTGGCTGCGATCTTGTCGGACGTTGCGTTTGCCTGGGCACCAATGTCGAGAATAGAGGTATTGGTTATCGTATCGTTTCCGCTGTCGCCATCGATCCCCACGGCGGTTGACTGAGCGGCGGTTTGGGCCTCCCCCAGATCCGCCCCAAGCCATTCGGCCGGTTGCAGGGGGATGCTGAAATACTTGACATCGATGCCCAGGGAGTTGACCTCCGAGTCTGCACGGGCGGTGATGGTTCCGCTGGTCGAAATGTCATCCGCGCCGGCGCCGGCATCGATTCCGGAGGCATGGGCTTGTGCGGTGGTCGAGGCATTGCTGAAAGACGCCCCGACAATCTCAGCGCTGATCTCGGTGGTCGAGGATGTTGCGTCGGCTGTGGTAGACATACTGCCGGTGTGGCTGATCTTGTCGTTCCCGTCTCCGCCGTCCATGCCGGTCGCTTTCGCCGCTGAGGCCGTTTTCATGTCCCCATCGGCGGCGGCTTCGTATTGAAGACCGCTGAAAGACAGACTCAAGGCTTCCGTGGTGGACGAGGCATTCACCGCGATCGTTCCCGGGTTGGCGAGATCGTCTTCGCCGTCGCCGCCGCGGATGCCGGTCGACCCGGCCGTTGCCGTCGTGGGGGCGGCAAAGGTTCCGATACTGGCAGGGCTCAGCAAGACGGCCTCCGAAGAGGCGGAGGCGTCGGATGAACTGTTCAGGACGGTATGGTTCGTTATCCGATCGTTATCGTCGCCGCCGTCGATGCCGGCGGCTGATGCTTCGGCCGTCGCGCCCCCTTTGACATCGGTTGCCAGGGCGACAGCGATGGCGCCGGACAGCAGAACATTGGAAAGATCGGACGCCGCCCCCGCATAGACGGTGACGGTCCCATCGTTTGATATCGTATCCCGGCCGTCGTTCCCCGTAATACCGGTCGCTTTCCCGACGGATTGGACCGTCGTATCGGTGATGCCGGGTGAGTAAAGGATGGTGTTGATATTATCCGACGCAGACGAGGCGGCCGCGGTGGTATTGAGGGATGACCGGTTGGTAATCGTGTCGTCCCCCGTGCCGCTTTCGATACCGACGGCATCGGATAAAGCTGAAACAGCTGCCGCAATCGCGGCGTCCGAGCTGCTTTCGAGCTTGACGCCCCCTTCGGCTGCAGATGCGGCATTGACCGCAAGGGTTCCGTCATTGGTGATGACGTCATCCTCCGCGCTTCCCGCAAGGCCGGCAGCGGACGCCTGGGCCGTCACCCCGGCATCCGCCGTTGCCGAATCCCTGATGTTGGCCGTGATAAGCTCCGAGAAGGCTTCGGCGGCAGCCTGCACGGAAACGGAGCCGGTCTGGGTGTTTTCAATCGAACCGGCCCCCGAGATTCCGGTCCCCGCCGCTTTCGCTTCAACACTGACGTCGGCATCGGCCGAATCTTCAAAACTGAGATCGATATACGGCGCCTCGGCGTTGGAGGTAGCCGTTGCAGCAATCGTCCCCGTATTGGCTATCGCATTTTGACCGCCTCCGCCCCGAATGCCCGAGGCGGTTGCGGTCGATAAAGTCATGCTTTCCGATGTGCCATCATCTTCCAAATCCAGAGAAACGTCATCGGATTCCGCCTGGGCAACAGCCGTTGCCGAAAGGGCAGCATTGTTTTGAAGGGCATCGGCGCCGTCTTTCGCTGCGATGGCCGTGGCGGTCGCAGCGGCCTGAGAGGGTTGGCCGGCTGCCGGTGTCGCCTCGGCATCGGCGCCGGCATTGATGCTACCGTCGCTGATGACCTGATTGTCGCCGTCGCCCGCGTTGGTGGAGGTAACGTCGACGGCGGCGGTTGTTGCTGAGGATCGTTGGTCCGTCTTATCGACGGTCGCGCCGGCCGTTATGGACACCTCATCGCTGCAGGCGCTGCCGCTGATGCCAATCAGGTCCGTCCCGGTGCAGACAATCACGTAGCCCCCGTCGGCGGTCGATCCGATAATCCGGCAGTCTGCATGAAGCTGGGTGGTTAAGGTAAGGGAAAGGAAAATGACAAGAGAAACAACACGCCTGATATGAATCTTCATGATGTCCTCCTATGTCTTAAGATAATGCTTAAATCACGGACTTGAGTCGGGTGTGGTCATCGTGCCTGTATTCCGTTTTTTATTTGAAGGATAATGCATTAAACTTACAATGGAAACAATAATTTAGAATAAAGGATTTAACGAATACGTTCCATGAAACTACGTAATTGTAAAACAATAAAACGGAACAAATACATATCTGATGCCTCTTTACCGAGTAATATAATTGTAAATACCAGATAATATATTTATTTTTACTTTAAATGAAAAAAAAGCCGTGTCAATAGATTAATTTTTAGATATTTTAATTCCATATATTTTAGGAGCAGGGAAGCGGGAAAAGGCCGGTCGTTGAGATCAGGGTATCATTTTATACCCCTTCAAACCGAAAAGCCTCAAGCAGGCATCCACCACCAGGATGTTATAGTGTATGCCTTTCTTGCTGACGATCTCATCCAAGGCCACGTCAATCGCCATGGCGGGACGATAGGAGCGATAGGATGCGACGGCCTCCACGACATCCGAGACGGCCAGGATCATGGATTCCAACAGGAGATCTTCTTCCGTCGAACCGTTGGGATAGCCCGACCCGTCGATGCGTTCGTGATGCTCCAGGACGATTCGGGCCACGGGCCAGGGAAAATCGATATCCTTTAAAATATCGAACCCGGCTTTGGGGTGTTTTTTGATCAGATTATATTCCTCTTCCGTCAGCTTGGCCGGCTTGCTGAGGATTTCCGGCGGGATGTACATTTTGCCGATATCATGGATCGCGGAGGCTATCCGCAGGCCGTCTATCTGACGGGAAGCCAGGCCCATCTCGGCGGCAATGGCGCAGGCGAGATGGGAGACACGACGCTGATGACCCGCCGTATAGGGGTCCCGAATCTCGACCGCCGTTGATATGGCCTGAACCGTGGCCTCCAAACCTTTCCTGAGGTCAACAATAATGTCTTGGTGATATTTTTGATCCTGACGGGAGTCAATGGTTTCTTGCAACGCCCCCGCTACGGCCGGGATGAGGCGGGACAGACTCGCTTTGGTGATGTAGTCGGAGGCGCCCGCTTTCATGGATCGAACTACAACCTCTTCGTTTATAACATCAGACAGGATGATGAGAGGGACGTTGTTATCCGTTTCCCTCAACAGGGCAATGGCCGAGAATGCTTCGGATTCTGCCACGGCGTCATCATAAAGGACCAGATCCCAGGAGGCTTCTTTAAGGGCCGATTGCACGGCTGCGGTTGTCTCCACTCTTTTGTAGGTAGGTTCGTACCCGCCTTTTATCATTGTGTCAAGGAGCGGTCGAATTTCATTGTCCGAATCGCTGATGATTAAAACACTGATCGGTTGTCCCATAGGTCCCCCTTGGTAAGAAAGAGCGAAATCATAAACAGGTCAATCGTCCTCGCCCGCCAATTTCATCTCCTCATTATGACCGTTATAGAAAATATTGCGGGCGATATAACTGGGTTCATGATCCCCCATCATGCCGAGGAGTTCGCCTTTCAAACGATGCAGTTTTTTCTCTTCCTCCGGTTCCTTTTCATCGGCAAGGGCGATGTCGACGAATTGTAAGGCCATGGCCGTTTGTCCGGCTTCTTTCAGGTCATAAGCCTTTTTAATGACGGCCTCTTTTCCGATCAGAGACAGGAGCTCTTTTTGAATATCGATTTTCTTCGGCGGGAACAGATTCGAGGGATTGCCGTCGCACCAGCCGCTATACTGCCGCAGGATGCCATGAACGACGAATTTCGGGCACCCATAAACGGGGGCGAGATACTCCGATTGTTTGAGATGTTCAGGCAGATCGACCTCGTGAAGGATATCCTCATACCACATCCCCGCGTTGAGACGCTTTACCACTTCGTCATGAAGATACCGGAGGGCCTCGGAAATGGTCAGCAATTGTTCGCGGATTTTTTCTTTGCCCTGTAAGACATTGCCGTGGCCGGGGATCAGGATGTCCGGCTCTTTGGCGACGATGGCCTCAAGCCCTTCGGCCCATTCCCGGGCGTAGCGCTGAACCTTGAAAGGATTTCCCACATTCGGCATCCCCATAACAATCAAATCACCAGCGAAAACGGTTTTTTTCTCCGGAACCCACACCCAGAGGGCATCGTCGGTTTCTCCCAGGGCGTAAAAAGCGTGAAAATCCAGTCCGCCGATAGAGACACTCAGGCTCTGATCGAAGGTAATATCCGGATAACGTTTGGGGAGAGGAAAAGCAGAAACTCCGGGGGGGACGGCAAATTGGATCCGGTTGATGTGGTCATGATAACCCTGGAGCATTCGATAGCGGTCAAAACGTCTCACCAGATTCTTTTGAGCGATCACTCTTGGGGGTGGATATCCTTTGTCTTGGGCTTCATCGAACACCGCATCGAGGGTCAAGGCGTGATCCAGGTGCCCGTGGGTAAGAAAAACGGTATGTACCGGTCCGGCCAGATGGTCTCTCAGCATTTGCATCATCGTACCGACCCAACGATAACCCGGAACATCAATCAGGACGATCCCGTCCGATGTTTCCACAGCGCCGGTGTTGCCGAAACCGGGAAACATCCAGACCCCGTCGGCGGGATTGACCGGATCTTGTGCTTCTCTACCCGTAGCCGCTTCGCTCAGCCTTGCTTTTTTCATGGAACCCTCCTTTAATTCATTTATTCAACAGATGATCTGTTTCGGATGGAAGTATAGAAATCCCCTTGCCGAGAGTCAAGAATATTTGACCATAGATGGAAGTATTAAAGAAGCGGTATCCAAATGCCGAATCATTGAGCGAGAGGTAAATTGTTCATGTTAAAAGCATTAAGGAGGCTGCATGCTTGAAAAGACCTTATCAACCATTTCTGTGACGACATTCGTCATCATCAGTACGGCGGCTTTCGGCTACGCAGAATATACATCAGCGGACTTATATAAATATCCCTATTTTCAATTAGGATGCATGATTATCGGCGGGTTCCTCATTATTTCCCTCAAAAACAAATATTCCCGACTTTATGTGAGTGAAGCCGTAGGGGCGTTCGCCCTTTATACCGTGATGATATCCCTTTTCACGACCCCCGTCATTGATTTGGTGGCCTGGCTGTTTAACTGAAAACAGCCTGTTCAAAAGGGCGGCATCCGCCTTTGTCCGTCGCTAATTGAAATGCCTATTTTCATAAAGCCTCTTTGGGCACTATCCAAAGGGGCTTTGGTTTTTTTACGACATAGACAGGATTTCAAATCTGCCCGGCAAACCAGGCCGTCAAAAAAAGACTGCGGGGTGTTTGGCGATGCCCGTCATTAAAATATTGACACGTCCGGCGGGAACCTTTTATAATCCAAAAATAAATATAAGAATTTCCACAAAAAATTTTCCCGTCATTCCAAACCTGATCAGGGATACGGATCAGGTAATCGCTGCATAAGTCATATCAAACGGCATTAGGCCTTTAAAACAAGCATAGATGATGACGACGAATCGATGTTGATAAAAGGCTGATGGTAAAAGATCTGTATTTAGAACGCAGGGATGATGCGCCGTCTGATAACCGAGACGGCTTAAAAAAATCAAATGACAAGGAGACACAACATGGATACACAGGCAGCCGTTATGGAAACCAAATTATTTCCCATCGTCGAAACCCAGTACGGTAAAATCCGCGGTATTAATCACCAGGGCATCAAAACGTTCAAAGGCATCCGCTATGGGGCATCCACGGAAGGCAAAAACCGGTTTATGCCGCCGCAGCCGCCATCAGCCTGGGCGGGCATCTGCGACGCCTTCGATTACGGCCAGATCAGCCCCCAGACACCGGCCGACCGGCGCGGCGATTACACGAATCTGATTATGTGGGATCGGCAACCTGGCGGTATCGGCGAGGATTGCCTGCGTCTGAATATTTGGAGCCGCAGCGTCAATGACAACGCCAAGCGGGCGGTGATGGTCGTTTTTCATGGCGGCGGATTTGCCACGGGTTCAGGCAATAATTTCGGCTATGACGGCGACGGCGCGGCACGGTATGACGATTGCGTGGTCGTGTCGGTCACCCATCGCCTGGCGGCCTTTGGATTTTTAAACCTGGCCGGTCTGGGAGCATCGGAGGAATTCAAGTATGCCGGTGTAGCCGGTGCCATGGATATGGTGGCCGCCCTCAAATGGGTGCAGACAAACATCGGCCATTTTGGCGGCGATCCGAACCGGGTCATGATCTTCGGCCAGTCGGGCGGCGGTGCCAAAACATCGACGCTCATGGCCATGCCGTCCGCCAAGGGTCTGTTTCATCGTGCCGCTGTCCAAAGCGGGTCGTCGTTGCAACTGGCGGAGCCGGAAATAGCAACACAGGCCGCTGAAGCGCTGCTGAAGGCCCTTGGGATCGATAAAAACAAATGCCGCGAATTACAGAACCTGCCCTTCACACAAATCTTAGCCGGCCAAACCGCTTTGGGCCTCATGGCCATGCGATTCGCGCCTGTGATCGGCAATGAGATCCTGCCGCATCACCCCTTTGATCCGGTGGCGCCGCCGGAATCGGCGGACGTGCCCGTTATCATCGGAACGACCCTTGACGATGCGGCCATCGCCCTGATAAATTTCAATCTAACCGAAGGAGAACTCAAACAGTATTGCGACAGCCAGTTTGCCGGTAATGCCGACCGGGTTTATCAGCTCTACCGGGACACCTATCCGAAGGTCTCACCGTTTTTAATTCAGGCGCGCATCGCCACGGACCGCGGCTTCCGTTACAATGCCATCAAACAAACGGAATTGAAAGCCGTTCAGGGCGGGGCACCCGTTTATTATTATTTGTGGGAATGGCCGGTCAAAGCGTACGACGGCAAATTCGGCGCCGTTCACGGCGTGGATGTCGGCGCGGCCGTCCACGACTATCGGGGGCCTATTAACGACATCGGCAACAGTGAGGGGAAATTAATGGTAGACCGGTTTGCGGCCGTGTGGACGGGCTTTGCCAAGACCGGCATACCCGACTCCGCCCTTACGCCCCATTGGCCGGCCTACGATTTAGAAAAGAGGGCCACCATGGTTTTTGATGTCGATATGGGCATCCGGAACGACTATCGGCGGGAGTTCCGCCTGTTATGGGAAGAGCTCGGCGGCACAGGGATAATGGGTTGAATGAAGGTCGCAATGAATCACTTTCCTCCAGAAACGAAGGCAGGGATAAAAGCATATGGTTCAGCAATTTAAGAAGAGGTCCCAAAAAGCGGGGCTCCCCCCCGGTACTTTTGTCCATATCGGTGATCGGTTGGCCAAAGAAGTCCGGATGGAGGTGATTAATTACTCGGAAGAACGCCTGGAAAAAAAGGAAATCAAATCGATTGAGGAGTGCCGCCCCTTCCTGGAACGGCCGGACACAGTGACGTGGATTAATATCGAGGGTATTCATGATGTTAAAAAAATTGAAGAAATCGGAATGATATTCGGCACTCACCCCCTGATCCTGGAGGATATCCTGAATTCCGATCAGCGTCCGAAGATGGAGGACCTGGGCGAGTATATCTATACCGTCCTGAAAATCTTCAACGAACAGAAGGGAGAAAGCTTAAAGGTCGTTTCCGAACAGATCAGCATTATCATCGGCGGCAACTATGTTTTTTCCATTCTGGAAAAGGAAAACACCGTTCTGAAACCGATCAGAACCAGACTGGAAGCGGGAATCGGCAGAATCAGAAAGGCCGGACCGGATTACTTGGCCTATGCCATCATCGATGCCGTCGTGGATCATTATTTTATCGTCCTCGAAGCGTTTGGAGAAAAGGCGGAACGTATGGAGGAGGCATCGCTGAAAAATCCCGGACCGGACACTCTGCAGGCCATTCAGGATTTCAAGCGGGAAATGATCTTCCTGCGCCGGTCGGTTTGGCCTTTGCGGGAAACCATCAGCAGCCTGGCAAGGTCCGAATCGCCCCTCATTCAGGACGGGACGATCGCCTATTTTAAGGATGTTTACGACCATACCATCCAGGTAATCGACAACATCGAAACGCTGCGGGATATGCTCTCCGGTCTGCTGGACATTTATCTGTCCAGCGTCAGCAACAAAATGAACACGGTCATGAAAACCCTGACCATTATTGCCACCATCTTCATTCCCCTGACGTTCATCGCCGGGGTCTACGGGATGAACTTTAAGTATATGCCGGAGCTGGAATGGCCCTGGGGCTATTTTGGCGTTTGGGGCATCATGCTGGTTGTTGCCTTTCTTATGGTGATCTTTTTTTACAAGAAAAAGTGGTAATGAAAAGAGGAGAAAGGACCAAGGTCCAAGGTTCAAGGTCTAAGAAGTCATGAATGGTGATTGTCAAAGGCAGGGGGGCAAAACCTTAATTCTCTATTTGTTGTTACGATTGACGGCTCTTAAACTCTTTATGTCAGGCCATGGTGAATGTCGTGGATGTTTTCAATCGAGAAAATGTTCGCCGGGTTTTTCGGGATGTCCAAAAACACCGATTGATCGAACAATTAATTCGGCGATTCTCCACCAATAAAGACGACATCAGGCACATGACCTTTCGGAAGCATGACTTTTCGAACTGCCGGGACATCCTGGAGCTGGGCTGTGCATTCGGTGCTTTCACGGAGGCGTTGAAAGGCCGGCTTCACCAGTCGGCCCACATCAGGGGTATTGATATTATTCACGAATATAAAAAATATTTCCTGGAGGCCTGCCGGCGTGCGGATTATGAAGGGACATTTTCCGCGGGCGGTGTGGAGGAGATTAAAAAATACGAATCGGATACCTTCGACCTGGTTTTATGCAGCTATGCCCTGTATTTTTTCCCCCATGTTATTGCCGAGATCCCGCGGATCCTGCGCGAGGACGGTATTTTTATCACCATCACCCATTCCCGCCATGATATGCAGGAATTGATTACCCTGACAAAAAAAATCCTCAAACAAAACGCTTTGCTGGATGATCAACAGGTTTTGCCTATAGAAATTGTTGTCGGCCGATTTTCTGCGGAAAACGGCAAAAAACAGCTGCGGCCTTATTTTCACAGCATCAAGAGCACGGATTTTAAGAATCAATTGATCTTTGAACCACAGGAAATCGATTATTTTATGCAATATTTCCACTTCAAGAAATCTTTCTTTCTTGTGGGGACGGAGGCAGAGAGGAAGGACATCGTTTCGCAGCTTTCTGAAGCCCTGGCCGATGAGGCGGCAAAGGACAAAAAGATCATCATGAGCAAAAACGATCGTATTTTTATCTGTTCCCAACCGGTGAAGCCGTCTGCGGTCGGAGGACAATCATGAAAAAAGAGCGCCGACATTGCCATTACTGCGGAGAGATCATCATCAAAAAAGAGGAAGACGGGGTGCCACGGGATTATTGTCCCGCCTGCCGGTCTTTTTTCTATGAAAACCCTCTCCCCGTCGTGGCCTCGATTCTGGAAATTTCCCGGGAAATCCTCTTGGTCAAGCGCAACCGGCACCCTTACAAGGGCTATTGGTGTTTGCCGACGGGTTTTGCCGAAACGGGAGAAGGCATTGAAGAAGCGGCTTTGCGTGAACTGAGAGAAGAAACGGGCATCAAGGGGCGCATCGTCAAACTGCTGGATGTGGATTCCTACAAGAGTCGTTTTTACGGCGATCTGCTGTTTTTGACTTTTGTCGTGGAACAGGTCAGCGGAAAGCTGATGGCAGGAGATGACAGCGATTTGGCCCGGTTCTGGCCCATCCATAAACTGCCGGCCCTGGCTTTTCGTCCGAATGCCCATGCCGTCGAGACCTATATCAAAAGTAAAAGAGACCACTGGGCCATATTCGACGCCATCGAACGGGAAGATAAACAACCACCGGCCGGCGGCGCAAAACCGAATGTTCTCACGCGCCGCCTGATCGATTTCATCATGAGAAACAAGGACAAGATTATCGACCGGTGGCTCGCGGATGTGGCGGTCGCCGCCTCCACCCTGGAATACCGTAAAGTTGAGCAGACGGTTCTCTACAATATCTGCGACAAGATTCTTTCCCAGATCTCTCTCTGGCTGAGCGGCCTTTATGACGTTGACCGGATCAGGAATTTTTTCACGAAACTCGGCCGGGAGAGGAAACGGGAAGGTTTCAGGATCAGCCAGACCTTGAGTGCTTTAAGCCTTATCCGCAAGCATATCTGGGAATCGTCGCTCGCTCCGGATGCCAAAGGAAGAAATGTAGAATTTTACATGACCTATGAACTGCAACGGCGCATGACCATTTTTTTCGATATGGCCGTTTTTTACCTGACCCGCGGATATGAAGAATAAGATGCAATACAAAGCGGTTACAGAACCAGCTTCACGGCTTGATGGGACTGCAGGGTTCGATAAAGGCCCAGGCGTTGAGCAGCACTTTCCACCCTAAGATCGACATTCAAGCAATGATATTTGTCCGTTTTGCTGCTCCGGGAGTGTGTTATGGTGTACCGGCAGTCCCCCATGATTTCCGCAACGGCCTGACGCATTTGCCCTATGTCGGTCCCGATGATTTTATAGACCCATGAGCAGGGGTACTCCAGCTCAAGGATTATTTTTTTTTGCCTCGCCATGATTTCTCTCCTTCATCGTTCCCAACCGGGCCTCCGCTGCGCAAAGATCTTGTACATCCCTTCCCTGAGTCAATGACGAATTTGACAATCATAGAATCATCCTTAACTTGATATTACCAAGTTTATAACAAATCAGAGGGAATGAACATGAAAAAAATAATCATGTTTTTGATGATAGGAGGTTTGATGTTGAGCGGTCAGAACGGAGATACCCAGGATAGCAAAATGACCTTGAAAAATGATGAAATGAAAAAAGCGAGCGTCGCAACACTGGCCGGCGGGTGCTTCTGGTGCCTGGAAGCCGACTTTGAAAAGTTGCCGGGGGTTGTCGAGGTCATCTCCGGCTATGCCGGCGGATCGGGGGAAAACCCGACCTACAAAACGTATGAGCAATTAGGACATGTGGAGGCCGTGCAGGTTTATTATGATCCGAAACGATTGTCCTATGAGCGGATTTTAAAATATTTCTTTGCCCACATCGATCCCACCGATGGAGGGGGGCAATTTGCAGATCGCGGGCCGGGTTACAGAAGCGCCATTTTCTATCAAAATGATGACGAAAAGAAAATGGCCGAAAAAACCTTGAAGGCCCTGGCCGACTCAAAAAAATTTCCCAAGCCCATCGTGACGGACATCATTAAATTTACGGGCTTTTATCCAGCAGAGGACTATCATCAGGATTATTTTAAGAAAAATCCTCGGCGTTACCGGTCTTATCGCAGCGGATCGGGACGGGATACCTTTCTACGGAATGTCTGGGAAGCCGACCGGGAGAAACCTTCGACGAACAACGGGCGTTATCGAAAACCCGATGACGAAACGTTGAGAAAAAGATTGACCGAACTGCAGTATGACGTCACGCAAGAAAACGCTACGGAGCCGCCCTTTAAAAACGAATATTTTACGAACAAAAAAGAAGGGATATACGTCGATATCGTTTCCGGTGAACCGCTTTTCAGCTCACAGGATAAATTCGATTCCGGAACCGGTTGGCCGAGCTTCACCAAACCCCTGGAAAAAGACAATATTGTAGAGAAAACAGACTATAGCCTATTTATGATGCGAACGGAGGTGCGGAGCAAACACGCGGACTCTCATCTGGGTCATGTCTTTGACGACGGACCGAAGCCGACAGGGTTGCGTTACTGCATCAATTCAGCGGCCCTGCGTTTCATCCCCCAAGAGGATCTGGAAAAAGAAGGCTACGGCCGATATGTGAAGTTGTTTTCCGAAGATTAGCCGCCTTGGCGCCTTGGCACTGCTATCACCGGCGGGACGATCGGAGGGCGGTATGGGCTGATGGCGGAACGATTCGTATTAATCAACGTACGCCGATTAATCAATGTCCCTTTTCGCCTCCTTAATCTCTCCAGCAATACGGCAGACCTTATCCATTACAACGTCAACATCCATCGTGAGAAGTTTCCGGTCCCGCATAACAATTTTTCCGCCGATGATGCTGGTCTTTACATCGGCGCCCGAGACGGCATAGACAAGGTGGGAATAACAATTATAAAGCGGTGTCAGATGCGGCTTTTTCATATCCACCACGATGATGTCGGCCTGTTTGCCGACTTCGATGGAACCGGTGCTCTTTTCCAGCCCCAGTACTCTGGCGCCTTCAATGGTCGCCATTCGGAGAACCGTTTGGGCATCCATGACCGTGGGATTTAAAGAAACGGCCTTGTGAATTTTCGCGGCCGTATCCATCTCCTTGAACAGGTCCAGATCGTTGTTACTGGCGCAGCCGTCCGTTCCCAACCCGACAACGATGCCCAACTCCAGCATGTCCGGGATGGGCGCGACTCCTGCGGCCAGTTTCATGGAGCTCTGGGGATTATGGGACACCTTGACGCCCAGATCGGCGAATATTCGCAGATCTTCCGCCGACAGCCAGTTGCAGTGAACGCAGACGGTTCGCTCGTCCAATACCCCCAAATCATGAAGATGCGGCACCGGTTCCTTGCCGTAGCGTTCTTCAATCATGGCGGTTTCATCTTTTGTTTCCAGAAGATGGGTCAGATAGAGAATCCCCGCCTCCCGGGCGATTTTTTTTACATTGACCAATGTTTCCGGAGAACAGGTATAGGGGGCATGGCAAAAAAAGGCGGGGATGATCATGGGCATCCGGGAATGCCAGCGCCGGAAAAAACGTTCCGCCAAGGTCTTGATGCTTTCGCCGGCGGGATTGTCCGGCAGGGGAAAATCGGCAAACCCCTGGGAAACCACGGCCCGCATGCCCGACGCGACCGCCGCTTCGGCGATGCTGTCCTCGAAAAAATAGCCGTCGCAAAACGTCGTCGTGCCGGACAGGATCATTTCGGCCATCGCCAGCATCGCGCCGTCGTATACCATCTGCCGGTTGACGAAACGCCCTTCCGCCGGAAAAATGTGATGGTTGAGCCAGTCCATGAGGGGCAAATCGTCGGCCATACCCCGGAAGCAGACCATGGGCAAATGGGTATGGGTGTTTATCAGACCGGGCATGGCGATACACCCTGTTGCGTCGAGGATCTCTTGGGCCTGAATGTCATTCCCGGTCAGATCGCCCCGGCGGCCCACAAAGTCAATCAGACCGTCCTTAATGCCGATGAGACCATCTTCAACGATCTCCATGCGTTCCGACAGCGTGAGCAGAGTCCCGCCTCTGATGGCTATGTCCCAATTATATTCCATGAATGTTCCCAATAAATGCCGTATCATTTTGAAAAACAATTAATTTAAAAATCTGTTTCACCTTGTACCTTGCCCCTTGAACCTTTCACCTCGCCCCTGACCGTCACCGTCTCGCGCGCGGTTTCATATACGCCTCGCGGATGGCTTCCGCCCGCCGCCGATTGGTGCCGAAATCCCAAAGACCCGTCCGGGACGCGGAACGGACTTGGATGACTTGACTGGCGTGATCCGCCAGAAATTCCACATCGGCCGTGAAGTGAAAAACAGCACTGGCAAACTCCGCATGGATATAGTCCTCTTTTACTGTCACTTTTCGGCAATCTTCTATCGACATGAGTGTCTTGATCAAGCGCTCCCTGGCTTCCGGCCACGATAACCCCCCGAACGGCAGCGGCAAAACAACCCGTGAAGGTATGGGGGACTGGGAGGAAACGCAATTGGGTGAATCGGGACAGGGTAAAAGTTTTCCCTCGACAAGGCCGATTTGGGGATCGGGTTGGCCGATTCCCGGGCCCATCAGAATGATTCCTAAGACAACAATGACAAGCACCGATTTTTTGATCTTCATGACTCTCCGATCAAGGGCCATACGTTTTAATCCGGAAATATATCATGGGGCGACCGGATGCATTGCGCCGAGAATAATCGCACATGTCCGCCGCCGTTCCAAACAGGCCGGCCGAGCAGGCAGGAGTGGATGCCGATCCGGGGTTTTCAATTTCATTTTTGCCGTTCATAAATTTTTCCTAACACAGGGCGGAACGATTTACAATGACGGAAAAGGTCTTCACAGGAGCAGGCATCGACGTCCGGATGTATTCGAATGGGCCATCGCGGCGGTGAAAATTGCTTGACATCCAAGAAAGCATTCAACGATAATCGGCCTGCTTAAAAAGTTCACCAGACATCCCCAGGCACCTCGTTAGGCAAAGACCGATCAATCAAACCTTCCGATTCTTCTGATGAATGAAGAAAAAGAGGGGCAGTTTGCGCGACGGATTGTGCTGGCGATAAAAATTTGTATATTGGAAAGGGGAAAAAATGATGGAAAAGTCTTTGTATCCGGAATACAGCAAACACTACCCGCTCCTGGTCAAGAACCTGATGAAGCGGCCGCTGGATTTATATCCCGACGACATTGCCCTGGTTTACAGGAATGATGAGGGCACGTATTTCCGGTTCACCTGGCGGCAATGGCACGAACGGACCTGCCAGCTGGCCCATGCTCTCAAGGCGCTGGGTATTGAAGAGGGTGACCGGGTGGCGACGATGGCCCTCAATCACCACTGGCATATGGAAAACATCTATGCCGCCATCTGTTCCGGCGCCATATCGCATCCGATCAATATCAGACTGTCCATGGATCATATGGCTTACACCATCACCCATTCCGAGGACAAAATTGTCTTTTTCGACGAGGATGTCAGGTCTGTAGTGGAGGCCCTCTATGACCGGATCAAGGACAAGGTCAAGGCGTTTGTCTATATGTCGGAAAAATCGGGACTGCCCGAAACCAACATCAAGCCGCTTTACGCCTATGAAGAATTGATCAAACCGTATCCGAAGACATACGATTGGCCTGATCTGGATGAAGATACTTACGCCGTTCTCTATTACACCACGGGCACGACGGGCCTGCCCAAAGGGGCCATGTTTACCAATCGTCAGGTTTTTCTTGCCAACCTTCATCTCGTGGCCCTGGCCAACCTGGATGTGCAACGGTCTAACGATCCGCCGAAGGACAATTTCCCCGTGGTCCTGGCCAATGTGCCGCTCTTCCATATTCATGCCTGGCAGGCACCCTTCCACAATGTTTTTTCCGCGGCTAAACTGATTTTTGCCGGTAAATTCACGCCCGAAAATTTCTGCGAACTGGTGCAGACGGAGAAAGTGACAAGATGCACCATGGTACCGACAATGCTGGCCATGGTTATCGGCTACCCCGATGTGGACAAATATGATCTGTCCAGCCTGACGCACATGACCATCGGCGGCGGGGCTCTGCCCTTGGGGCTCAAACTCAAGGCGGAGAAAGTTTTTCCCTCCCTGCAGGCCGGCGGCGGCTACGGCATGACGGAGACGCTGGCCCTGGCCCTGACGCCCAGACTGATGCGTTATATGGAAGACTGGTCGGAGGAACAGATCGCCGAGGTCCGTGTCAAGACCGGGATCCCTTATCCGGGGCTGGAGGTACGCGTCATTGATGAAGAGGGAAACGACGTGCCCCGGGACAACGAGACCATCGGCCAGATCGTCCTGCGGGGACACTGGATTACGGAACAGTACTTCAATGAACCGGAAAAATCAGCGGAAGCCTGGCGGGGCGGCTGGTTTCACACGGGTGACGCCGCCAAGGTTGATTCGGAGGGGTATATCATTATTGTGGACCGGATCACCGACGTCATCCGGAGCGGCGCCGAAATGGTACCGACGGTTCTGCTGGAAAATCTGACGAGCAACGCCGACTTCGTTCTGGAGGCGACCTATGTGGGCATCCCCGATGAAAAATGGGGCGAAATCCCTATGGCCCTGGTTCGGCTGGCTCCGGGCGTCCGGAAAACGGAGGACGATATTCTGGCCCATCTTCAGGCTGTCGGTGTCGATACGGGCAAGATCACAAAATGGATGCTTCCGGTTTATGTCGCCTTTATCGACGATGTGCCGAAGACCAGTGTCGGCAAATATGACAAAATTGCGATCCGCAAACAACTCGACGCATTCATGGCCAAGGCGAAAAAAGTACGCAATGTATAAGACTGAGATCTTTTTGGCGGAATCTCACTTTATCAGCTGAAATCTTTGTTGGGCGCGGGGACGGATTTTGAAATCTGTCCCCGCGCCTGACGTAACTCAGACACGCACAAAACTCGCCTTCGATTCAAGCAGGTCGTAACCACGCTTGTTCCGCACCGTCTTTTTTTTGCGAAAATGTCTTAAACTTGTTAGTATTGAATAAATTCTGAAATCGATTGTCTTTGTTTTTCCTGAGGAGGTGATATTATGATTGCCAGGATGCCGTTCGGCAGTACAGGACATCTAAGTACCCGCACTATTTTCGGTGCCGCCGCTTTGGGCGCTATGAAACAGGAACGGGCCGACCATATTCTTGAATTGCTCCTGGAGTATGGCGTTAACCATATCGACGTGGCGGCCAGTTACGGCGATGCGGAGTTGCGCATCGGTTCATGGATGAAACTCCATCGCGATAAATTTTTTCTGGCAACCAAAACGGGGGAACGAACCGCAAAAGGGGCCCGGGCCGGCATTGAGCGTTCTCTGGAGCGCCTGCAGGTGGATCATGTCGATTTGATCCAGTTCCACAACCTGACGGATGAACCGGGCTGGAAAAAGGTTTTCGGCGCCGGCGGCGCCCTGGAGGGGGCCGTGGAAGCCAGGAAACAAGGGCTGGTCCGATTTATCGGCGTCACCGGTCACGGCACGCGGGCACCGGAAATGCATCTCCGAAGCCTGGACCGGTTTCCCTTCGACTCGGTCCTGTTTCCTTATAACTATATGATGATGCGGAATCCTGAGTACGCCGCGGACGTCAAACATCTCATAGACCTCTGTGTGCATCGGGGCATCGCCGTGCAAACGATCAAGTCAATTGCCCGGCGCCGCTGGCGGGAAGGGGACCAACAGAAACACTTCAGCTGGTATGAACCGGTCAAAGAACCGGATGTGCTTCGCCGAGTGGTCCACTGGGTACTGTCTCAACCCCATATCTTTCTCAATACATCAAGTGATGCGACGCTTCTTCCCATGATTCTGGAAGCGGCCCGCTCGTTTGCCGACAATATTATCCGCGGAGAGATTGAAGATTCACTAAAGGCGGATGCCGCAGCTCAGGAGATGGAGCCGATTTTTATCAGAGGTGAAGCGGACGGCATTTAGCTGCAGAATAGCTTTGAAAATGCCGTCTTGTGGTCATGATGATCGTAAGGCGCTGGGGCCATTCTTTTTGGGTCAATCAGACAATCGGGAGAGATTTCTGAAGCAAATAAGATTCATTTAAAATAACCGGGAATTTTCGCCTGATAATGGATTCATCAACATCACCGTCAGGGAGAAGCAACATGAGAAGAACAATCGTCTTCATAACCATCATCACTTTGTTTTCCTTTGTCGGGGATGTCTGGGCCGGGGAAAAGGCCGCCCGAAAAAAGATTGAAAAACAACTTGTTGAAAGAGGTTTGGACGAAAATCTGGCCCGGAGTCTGAGCCAAGATCCGAGAATCGCCGTTGATCCTGACATTATTATTAAGAATCTTTTCTATTCCAGCCCCCGAGGGACGGAAGAAGAGCCTTCCGTGATGAAGATCGATCCCAGGATGATCGAGGAAGGCAGAGATTTTATGAAAGAGCACGCCATAAAATTGGCCGCGATGGAGAAGCGCTTCGGGACATCGCCTCCGATTATAACGGCCATCCTGATCGTGGAATCCAAGCTCGGAACATACCCGATGCCATATAATGTCGTCTCATCCTTTATAAATATGGCTTTTATGCTTGATCCCGATTATCTGAAAGACATTCAGAAATTATACGCTGACCAGTACCCGGAGCTCTACGAAGCGGAAACCGTCGACCGGGCCCGGAGGCGGGCCGAATGGGCGCTGGGTGAATTGTATCATCTGGCCCAGATCGCCCAGGAACTGGAAATCGATCCTCTGGATATCAAGGGCTCCTTTTCCGGGGCCTTGGGACCGGCCCAGTTCATCCCCTCGACGTTTCGCGCCTATGGGATCGACGGTGATGAGGACGGCCGGTGCAACCCCTTCGATATGACGGACGCCAAATTAAGCATGGCGCATTACCTCCAAAAGTCCGGCTGGTCCGAAAAGGCCTCTTCGGAGCAAAAACGCCGGGCCGTGTGGCACTATAACCGCAGTTCCGTTTACGTCAATACCATCATGATGCTCTACGATGAATTGCACAAGTAAACATCAAGCTTAAGTTTATTATGCTGAAATAATTAGGTATTTTTCCTGTCGGACATCTTTACAAAGTCGGCGTGATTAGAATCATGAATCAAGACAATACAATAGGGACATTGGACGCCTGTATGATGAAAAATGTGTCGGATTTTTTTACAATTTATGTTTATTTTTGACAGATTGTTTTTGTCCAGGCAGGGATAATAATTTTTATTTATACAGTGATTACAAATAGATAGATATGATTATCCAAGGCTGAATATAAACAGGCATATTAATTGCTCAATATTATTATAGTAAGAAGTATAATAAAATAACTTGCATCCGGGAAAGGGGGCAATAAAAATGAAAAAAATATGGTTTTTAAGTCTATTAGCCGTGATACTCGTGTTTCCCGGCGTATCATGGTCTCTAAGTATAACACCGGCAACGACGCCCCAATGGTCAGGAAGTGTTCCGAATAATCCGGATGCAGGGGATGTTGCAACGATTGTGGGCTACAGCGGCACCTTTGTCGAATATTATAAGCAAGATTTAGCTGGACCGGAAACCGGATCTTTTGCATCGTCATATGAAACTGAGTTTTTTAACACACCCACTGATCCCGAAGATGCCACCATCACGTATATAAGTGGTTCCTCCCTGAGCGGCTATTCTCCCCTCTATCTTCTGGTCAAAGATGGTAAGCATGATCCTATTTGGTATATCTTTGATTTAGTGGCGCTTTCATGGAACGGCACGGATGATATTGAATTAACGGATTTCTGGGTAGGTAAAGGTGCCATTTCCCATGTCGCCCTCTATGGACCTACTACGATGGTTCCCGAGCCTGCCATTTTGATCCTCCTCGGGTTGGGATTAATCGGCATCGCTGGGATGAGAAAAAAATAGCTGGTTAAGTAAATCCAAGTTCAACTAGATAAAAATCAAGGGCAGGGCATTAATGCCCTGCCCTTCTTATGTGAAAACAACGACAGAGGAGACAAAGGAATCGCCCATTAAAAGGCCCTGGCAATAGACGTGTAAAGATTCTTTCTTTACACGTCTATTGAATACACGCCTCACAGGACATCTATTAATAGCTAAAAGAATCAAAAAATAAAAAGCATTGGGGCAAGGAAATGAAGAAAATATTTGCAATTTTAACGATACTGGTTGTTAGTGCCTTTACCGGTACGGCCTTCGCCGACACTTCCTTCGATTATGCTGATGCTACCGGGTATGATAACGGCGGCGTTTATGCTCAAGACGCAACTTGGAATAGACTGGGAACCAGTTGGACTGGAGAACCCAGCGCAGCTGCAGTGGCTAATAACAACGATCTTGATGACGGCGTTTTGTGGTCTACCGACGGTGGTAGCACCTGGGGTAATGGTCTTATTTTCGTGGGAGATACGGTTAAATTCCAATTTATCCTGTCCAAAGTGGAATGGGGACGCCATGTTGCGGATTATCTTAAAGTATGGATAGACTGGAACGAAGATCTGGCTTTTGCTGATAGTGAAGTGATTTTAGCGGAAGCTTATTCTTTTACACCAAACACCGACCCCGATGGTAGCCCATCGCAGTTTCTTAACACTGATCGTACCCCCAAGATAGTAGCAACATATTATTATGAACAGACTTTCGATAATATCAGCACCGGTGATTACTGGCTAAGAGCACGCGTGGTTTGTAATGCCGATGTCAACAGTTCGATAGCGAATCTTAACCCTACGGGTAGCTACTATCAGGGTGAAATTGAAGACTGGAAACTTACCGTTAACCAGCGCGTACCTGAGCCCACCGCCATGTTTCTGCTCGGTCTTGGTTTAGTGGGATTGGCCGGAATGAGAAGAAAAATACAATCATAGACCCAATCTCCATCCACGATAGAAAGGCAGGATCATTTAAATGGTCCTGCCTTTTTTGTTGTTCAGAAACACAGATTGAATTTGCACCGAAACGGATACGGTTTCGATATTGTCAAATACTTCAAGACCTACCACGTATCCACCAGAGGCCGTTTTTTGCCCTCCCGGCGGCCGGGAGGCTGGTAGGATTTCAGGACGCCGCTGATGACTTTGCGGGTGTCGGCCGGATCGATGGCATCGTCGATGCCGAAAGAGACGGCAGCGCTCATGGCCTTGCCGCGCTGGTAGGCCATTTCGACAAGTTCGGCGTATTTTTTGTTTCGCTCATCGGAATCTTTAATATCGGCGAGTAGTTTCCGGAAGCCCAGTTTGACCTGCCCTTCGAGGCCCATGCCCCCGAACTCGCCCGTTGGCCAGGCCACCGTGGCGACGGGTGCCTTGAAATGACCGCCGCCCATGGTCATAGCCCCCAGGCCGTAACCTTTTCGTAAGATCACCATCACAACGGGAATCGTCAGGCTGGCGCCGGTGACAAACATGCGGCAGGCATGCCGTACCAGGGCTGTTTTTTCAATCTCCGGTCCCACCATAATGCCCGGTGTGTCGCAAAGCGTGACAATCGGCAGATCGAAGGCGTCGCAGAGCTGCATAAAACGGACGGCTTTATCGGCACCGTTGGCATCGATGGCCCCGGACAAATACGTCGGGTTATTGGCAATTAATCCCATGGGTTTCCCTTCAATGCGGATGAGGGCGGTGATCATTCCCAGACCGAAATGCTTTCTCAGTTCCAGAACCGACCCCATATCGGCCATGATTTCAATGATGGCCCGGGAGTCGTATATCCTTAAGCGGTTTTCCGGAATAATATGTCTCAGCAGCCGCTGATCGGCGCATTCCCAATCCTTTAGGCTTCCCTGAAAGAAGGCGAGATATTTTTTAGCGACCCGAACCGCTTCCGCCTCGTCTTTCACGGGAACATCGACCATCCCATTGGGCACCTGGACGGACATGGGGCCCACCTCGTCGGGATGAAAGACCCCCAGGCCGCCTCCTTCGATCATAGCGGGTCCGCCCACGCCGATCCGGGAATTGGCTGTCGCGATAATGACATCGCAGCAACCCAGCATCAGGGCGTTTCCCGCAAAACAGTAGCCGGAATTGACGCCGATAACCGGAACCAGTCCGCTCAGTTTGGAGAGGGTCCGCCAGGAGGGAATGTCAAGGCCCCCGGTCCCGCCGCCCGGGACCGGCCCGCCGGGTGTCGCCGGCGGTGTGGGGGCGCCGCCCCCGCCGGCCCGTCCGCCTCCGCCTTCGGTGAAAAAGATGACCGGAACCCGCAGTTGTTCGGCCACTTCCAGGATACGGTCGGTCTTGCGGTGGTTCAGACCGCCCTGGGTGCCGGCCAGAACCGTATAGTCGTAGGACAGGACGGCGCAACGGGTAGCCGCCTCATCAAACAAATTGCCATTGACGGAAGCGAGCCCCACATAAAGACCGTCGCCGGGATACCGCGCGATCAGTTCATCCAGGGGGCGTCGTACACCCAGAGGCAGCACTAGGGAACCGTATTCCACAAACGATCCGGGATCGCAGAGGTCATCAAGATTTTCTCTGGCCGTGCGCTGTCCCGTCGCCCTGCGGCGCTCAACAGCTTCAGCCCTTGAACTGTCCTGGGTTGCGGCATGGCGCCCCAAAACCTCTTGCAGGTCCGGACGGATCCTGTCGAGATCGTATTTTTTAAGGTCCTCCTGTCTTGCCGCATCGGTCTTAGCCTCTTCGATATAGACAAGGGGATGGCCGGCATAAACGGAATCCCCGACAGCCACGTTCATGCGACGGATAACGCCGCTGAAGGGCGCCGGGACCTCATGTTCCATTTTCATGGCTTCCATGATCAGAATGATCTGATCGGCCTGGACTTCGTCGCCGGTCCGTTTTTCGATCTTCCAGATGGTTCCCTGAATTTTGGAACGAACAATGGTAAGGCCGTCCGGTGATTTCGTCGCCGTTTCGTCCGTCACGTAGGTTGAGGCGACATCGTCGACGGTTAACTGACGGGCGGCCTTGCCGTGATGGAGAACCGCCAGGGGGTCCGTTTCATCGACGGCGGCACCGGCAAACCGCGCCTCCATTTCATTTTCAAAGTAAAGACGGCGATGCGTCCCGTCATTTCCCAAGAGCAGTTCCTCGGCATGATCTACCATGAACCGGGTATAAAAATGACCGGCCTTGACGGTGTCGTGAGCTAAAATATTCTGCAAAAACGGTATGTTCGTCGGGATGCCTTCGATCCGGAATTCACTCAAAGCCCGGTAAACCTTATTCACGGCATCGACGAACCGTCCTGAGTTGGTGCGGCAGATCACCTTGGCCAAGAGCGAATCGTAACGGGTGCTGGTTTGATAATCGCGATAGCCGAACGTGTCGGTCCGGATGCCCGCGCCGGACGGCGGTTCGAAGGTTGTGAGGATGCCGCCCGCCGGCTGGGGGACGCCGTCTTTGTCCATCGTTTCCATATTGACCCGGACCTGGATGGCAAAACCCTGAGGTTTTGCGATATTGTCCTGCTGTAAACCCAGTTCGGCAAGGGTTCTGCCCTGGGCCAGTTGGAGTTGGATCTGGACGAGATCCAAACCCGTTGCCTCTTCCGTTACCGTATGTTCAACCTGCAGGCGGGGATTGACCTCAATGAAGGCAAAGGCGAAGTCATTGTTCAGGTTATCCAGATCCACAAGAAATTCAAAAGTGCCCAGATTGTTGTATCGGGTGGCGGCCGCCATGCGGCAGGCGGCATCGATAATATTCTCCCTCAGCCTTTCGGGTAGGTTGGGGCTGGGAGCGCACTCGATCAGCTTCTGATGACGCCGCTGTATGCTGCATTCCCGTTCCCAAAGGTGCGTGACGGCGCCGGTGCCGTCGCCGATAATCTGAACTTCAATATGCCGGGCTCTGGGGATGAGCCGTTCGATATAAACATCGCCGTTGCCGAAGGCCTGCTCGGCTTCATAACGGCAGCGTTTAACGGCCTCTTCAATGTCATCGAAATTCCAGACTTCCCGGATGCAGCGGCCGCCGCCGCCCGCCACGGCTTTGATCATGAGAGCGCTGCCTTCGGGTAGAAAAGACCTGAATTCCTGAGCGATGTTCACTGTTGAGGAACCATAGGTACCGGGCAGAACGGGTATGTTATTTTGCTGCGCCACCGCTTTGGAATTGAGTTTATGACCGAAGAGTTCGAGCAGTTCAGGTCTCGGCCCCACAAAGGTGATGCCTTCTTCCCCGCAGCGCTTTGCAAATGCGGCATTTTCGCTCAAAAATCCATAACCCGGGTGTACGGCCTTGCAGCCCGATGCTTTGGCGATTCCAATGATCTGTTCCATATCCAGATAGGCGGCGGCCCCCTGTCCGTTCAAGGGGCTGGCTTCGTCGGCTTTCTTGATATGGAGCGACCGGGCATCGTCTTCCGCGTAGATGCCCACCGTGGGGATGTTCATTTCCGCCGCCGCCCGCAGGATACGAATGGCAATTTCACCGCGATTAGCCACCAACAGACGCATTTCCTTCATGATCCTGGTGTTCTCCTTCAATATGTAAATATAGTTCTGAAACCTATATTTAGTGACAGACAACAAGTGACGAGCGGCAAGTATTTAATTGTGTCGAATCTTTTTCTCGATACTTGCCACCTTTTACTCGTCACAATTTTTTCATGTTCTTTCTGTCCTCAAAATCCTAATCTTTTCCCATAGAGCTGTTTCTGCTTGGTAAAAAGTTCCGCAGGCGAGATGTGCAGGTCACAGGAATGGATGAGTACTTTTGCATGGATCATAGCGACTCATCATACTGCACCGTCCAGTATACGAAGTCGCGGCTGTCATTCGGGACGTGTTATGACCACCCTTACTGTTCGGGGTGGTGTCCTGGTTAAGGTAATCGCATTGGCCGGACAAAAATGGGCACAGACGCCGCAGCCGATGCAGCGATCCGGGTCGACATGGGAAACGTCGTCATCACCGAGTTTGATGGCGTCCGTATGGCAACGGATCGCGCAGGTCTGACAGCCCTTGCACAGTTCCGGATCCACGTGGGAGAGATAAGTGGACACATTGACGACAATCCGGGATGAATTACCACAGCAATCCTTACAGCAATTGCATATGCTCGTTTCATCCTTCGTGACGTCGAAATTGGGGTGGTAGGCCTTATGGACCAAGCCGTCTTCCTCTGATTTCATCAATATCTCAAGGGCTTCTTTCTTGTCGATCATGCGCATGAAACCGTTTTCCGTTGTGAAACGGGCGGATTTGCCGAAAGTGAAACAGTTTTCCCGCAGGTCCGTCTGTTTGCAATGTTTGCCCTCCGTATCTTTATGCTGGCGGCAAAAGCAGTAACCTACTGCGATTTCATCAAATTTTTCAATGAGGTCCTTTACATCTCCGGTCAGCAGTATCCGGTCGGCCGCGTCCGGGGCCACCTCTTCATTGATCTCGATGATTGTGGGTTTGTTGGTCGCCCGGTTCGTTCTGATGGGTACCGTGCGATCGGGAGGCGGCACGACCTTAATGATTTCCGCCCATTGTTCCGGTTTGATTTTCCGCATATTCCGCGTTTCGGAAAATAGCTTTGTAAATAAAGCGGCAAGGCGTTTTTCCTTTTCCGTGTAAGTCAATTTTTTCATGAAGGTATATTCGAACACACCGACATTGGCCAGGGGCAGTAAACGAAAGACAAGAACGCCGGCCGAGTTCGGCTGATTGAAAATAATGCCTTTTCCGGCCAAGGCGCTGGTCTTTTCCAAAATTTCATCCTCTGGCAGGCCGCTCGATTCCTTCAATTGATCGATACTCTGAGATCTGTGTGCCTTAAATGTCAGCAGCAGGTCAAGCTGATCTTCTGTGACCAGCTCTTTGATGATGTCGACCAGCGTATCGGATATGCCGCGGCTGCTGATGATCTCTGCGACTTCTCTATACTTCGCATCCAAATTCATAGTCCCCCCATAAAGTTTCAAACTTGAAATAATGTTTCCCTTTACTATTATTCAAGATCGATAGTAAAGAATAAAATGATGTTGAGATGCGGGGATGTGATTGAGAAATTGATTATTTTTTATACTCAAAACTGAAAGATGAACGGATATCCTTCTTGCTGATGGAAGGAGTGTAGGTAAAAAAACATGATAAAAATCATTCAAACCTGGGACGACGGTGTCTGCGACGATTTACGCCTGATCGACATCCTGCGCCGCCATGAGGCCAAGGCGACCTTCTGCCTGAATCCCGGGCTGTATCAAAACGAGAGATCCTTCGGCTGGATGTATGAAGGACGGGAAGTCCGGCGGCTCAGCGTCCAGGAGTTGCGGCACGTCTATGAAGGCTTTGAAATTTGCAGCCATTCCATGACCCATCCCCGCCTGACCGATGTTTCACCGGATCAGTTGCAGTGGGAAGTAACCAAAAGCCGAAAGATATTGGAAAATATTTTTCAGAAGCCGGTTTTGGGCTTCTGCTATCCCTTCAATGATTTTAATGATGTTGTCAAAAACGCCGTTCGGTCAGCCGGCTATACCTGGGCCCGGGGAAGCGATTACCAAGATCCCATTTCCCCGCCTCCCGATCCTTTGGCTTTTTCACCCCTTTGCCGCTTTGATGACGACGACATCATGGGGAAATACGACCGGGCAAAACAAAGGGGCACCGGGGTATTCTTTTTCTGGGGGCATAGCTATCAGTTGACCGACGAATTCATGTGGGAGCGATTGGAAAGCCTGATTAAACATATATCTTTCGATCCCGACGTCCAGTGGTCTTTTGTGTCCGATCTATTCATCTGAAGATAATACCACCGAAGGGGACTCAATATGAAGCCTTATGAAATATTACCCAATAAGGAAATCATCGGGAACAGCGAAGTCGAAAAAGCCTTTCTGAAGCTTGGCATTAAGGACCTTCACAACGCCTGTGAGTATGTTACGCGATTACCCTATGGCCGGACATCGGACAAAACAAACTTTATGCAGGTGCTACCGGAGGGGCGAGGCTCCTGCAGCACGAAGCACGCCCTCATTGCCTCCCTGGCCGCGGAACTTGCAATTGATGTTCAGTTGATGTTGGGGATTTACATGATGTGTGAAGCCAACACGCCCGGTGTCGAGAAAGTTCTGGCGAATTCCGGATGCGTCGCCTTGCCCGAAGCGCACTGCTATCTGAAATATCGTGACCAACGGATTGATCTTACGCGCCTTACTGTTGCCGATCGAGAACCGATCATTGAGTTTATCCACGAAGAGACTATTGATGTTTCTCAAATCGGCGATTATAAGAAAACTGTTCACCAAGATTTTATGAAGCAATGGATGACAGAAGATCGATTTGAAGCGATTTGGTCCCTCCGTGAGGCTTGCATCAAGGTGTTAAGCGGGTGAGGTAATCGATACTGAAAAATAAAAAACAGGCTTCTATTCAATATCTCTGCCGCAAGATTTCTGTCGGCATTTCATTCTTTACTTATTTGAACAATAGAGATAACAGGAAAAAAATTATACCCTGGTTTGTAAAAAAACCACAGGAGGTTGCGCCCGATACGTCAATTGAAGTCAAAGCATACAATGAAATACCCATACCTGCTGTTCGATGCCGACGGCACCCTGTTTGACTATGAGCAGGCGGAGCGCTTGGCATTGTCAAAAACATTGGAAGATTCGGGAATTGCCTGTTCCCGGTCCTGCCATCTTTACTACAATCAGATCAATAAAAAATTGTTTAAAGAGCTGGAACAAGGGACGATCAAGGCATCGGAATTGAAAACCAGAAGGTTTGAAATGCTGTTTGCCGAAATCGGTATCAGTCTGGATGTGAACCCCTTTTCGGAGAGGTACCTCGCCAATTTATCACAATACGCCATGCTGCTTCCCGGCGCGTTGGACACCGTCCGCTCCTTATACCCGAAATTCAAGATGTATATGGTGACCAACGGCCTCAGCCGTGTCCAAAGGCCGCGTTTTGGACGTTCCGACATCAGAGCTTTTTTTATCGACATTATCATTTCCGATGAAATCGGCGTTTCTAAACCGGCAAAAGGTTTTTTTGATATTGCCTTTCAAATGATCGGTAATCCGGATAAAAAAGATGTTTTGATCATCGGAGACAGCCTTTCGGCCGATATGGCCGGTGGGGTTGTTTTCGGCATCGATACCTGCTGGTATAATCCCCATCAGGCAAATAATGAGAACGATCTGCCTGTTTCTTACGAAATCAGTGAGCTTCGGCAATTGGTCGATATCGTCAAAAGCGCGTAAACGTTTATTCGTGAGTGATGGGGCGACCGGGCAATTGCCTCTCACCCCACCTGGAGCGACAGAACCGGCATCTTACACATAATCCGTCAGATAAATAAAAAAAGGACATAACATTCGATGAATGGTTCATCAGCGTTATGTCCCAAAATTATTCGCTATCCGGAAAGTGCAGCGGATTAATCAATCATTACACATCAGCGATGTTTTTGTTTTTTTCAAACCGGGTTTCGTATTCTCCCAAAACGCTTTCAGGCATGTCCTTGACGGTGACCCTTGCCCCCTGCCCCCGGAGAGTATCCTGCAGCAATTTGATGTCCAGTTTCCGCGGTGTGACATTCAGGCGGGCGGCAAGGGCCGCTGCCGTTCCGGCGGCCTGGCCCGTACACATACTGGGGGCGCAGTACCGGTCAGCCGCGAAGGCGTAAAAATCGGCTGAGATGGTGGCGCCGGCTGCCAGGAGGTTATCCGTTTCCTTGGAGACGAGACAGCGATAGGGGATATCGTGGGGCCGCACGACTTCATAGACATGTTCGCCGTCGGGTCCATAGATATCGGGGCCCATATTGCTCACGGCGATGGAGTCGTCAAACGCCCTGCCCGTGTAGATGTCTTCTTCCGCCAGGATATATTCTCCCAGGATCCGGTGGGTGTCGCGGAAGATGGGGATGGTCCACGTCTTTTCCACCGATGAATTCTCGAACCCCGGGATATTGCCCTTGATCAGCTTAAAGGTGGACCAGACCTGTTTTCGCAGATCGATTTCGCCGGCTGTGACGTCTTCGATCTTCCAGCCGTGATGCCCGTCTGCCAGAGGATAGTTGAAGCCCTCGATCATGGCGATGCCGGGTTTTCTGCCTGTATGAATGATCAGAGACTCCCGGTAGCCGTGGTAACGGCCATCGGCTTTGGCCTGCGTAACGAGGCTCCTGCCCCCGTAAAGGCCCGTCCATTCTTCGGGATTTTCTTTCTTGAATTTTGCAAACTTATCTTCATCGACGCCGCTGATATAGAAACGGCAGCCGAATCCCATGTGCCGGCCTTTTTTGGGTCCCCGCCCGTGTCCGTCATCCATACAGGGTGTGCGGGATTTCCAGGCTATGTCTGCGTTTCCCGTTGAATCGACGATGACTTTTCCCAAAATCGCAAAGCGTCCCTCTATGCATTCGATGAAGATCCCTCGGAGGACATTGTTTTCCTTAATCGCCCCGACACCGGTCGTATGATATAAAAGCCTCACGTTCGCTTCGGCCATCATGTCGTCCAGCATGGCTTTATAGACTTCGCAGTCGAAATTGGTGGACGTAAAAGCGGCGTGCCGTGTCTTGGCTGCCGCGTCTCTCTGAATGCCTCCCTCTTCCCGGAGCCGGCTGATAACATCGGTGATGATACCGCCCTGGATGGCCGGGTCGATAAGCGAAAAGGTACTGCTCATGCTGTGGGTCTGCATTCCCCCTAAAGCGCCAAACTTCTCGACAACAACGGTCTGGACGCCGTTTCTGGCCGAGGCCAGCGCCGCGCCGATCCCGGCCGGACCGCCGCCTACCACAATCACATCGGCTTCCAGAAAAACGGGTACGTCCTTTTGCGGTTCCAAAACGGTTTTCATAGACATCCTCCTTGTAATCAATGCAACCATAGACTTTCCTGTCATCCCGGATATCGATCCGGGATTCAGTCCTTAAAAACGGCTTTAATCCGACTTTTGAAGCGATGTCTCAATGGACAATTTTGCTATTCGAACATCTGCGAGAAATTTTACAGTGTTAATATGATTTGTTTTCGTGATTTCTCCCTGCAGTCAAAATGATAAAAAAGATTTGTGATCGAGTCTCTTGACCTGAATAATTTTTGTTTTTTTTGCCTCGCGGTATTCCTGCGACCCATGCTTATTCATATTCAATGGTATGACCTGGACCATCAGTTCCGAAACGTGATCTTTGCTTGTCTAACGTGGATTTGATGATTTGTCAAATATAGACCCCTGTGCCGATCAAAAATCTTGACATCAAAGAATACCTTCCCCTATATTTCAGTGCACTTAGTAATCCTTCCTGTCATCTCCGACCTGATCGGGGGTCCAGTAACTAAAATATCTGGATTCCCGCCTGCGCGGGAATGACAGGAGCGACTGTTCACGCTATAAATAGTACGCGCAAAAAACGGGATCACATATCAATAACGAGGTAACACGCCATGCAAAAAAGATTCACACAGGCATCGATAACAACGGATGAACTGGCCGCTCTGCAGCTTGCGGGCCTGAAATGGACGGTCCATCACGCTTACACGGGATCGGACTTTTATCGAAAACAATTCGATGAAGCAGGGGTCAAGCCGGAGGATATCAAGAGTCTCGAAGACTTAAAGCGGCTGCCGTTTACCACCTCACAGGACCTTCAGGGAAACTATCCCTATCCCCTGATCTCGGTCCCCTTTGAAGATGTCGTGCGGCTTCATGCCTCATCCGGCACGACGGGTAAGAGAAAGGTCATGGTCTATACGGCCAAGGACATCGATGACTGGGCCGACATGTTTGCCCGCTGTTACGAGACGGCGGGATTGTCCAGAGAAGACCGGGTGCAGATCTGTGTCGGTTACGGTGTCTGGACAGCTGGTGTGGGCTTTCAGCTGGGCTGTGAACGGTTCGGCGCCTTCGCCATTCCCGCAGGGCCCGGCAATATCGACATGCAGCTGCAGTTTCTCGTTGATTTCCAAACCACGGTGATCTGCAGCACGGCATCCATGGCCCTGCTTCTGGCGGAAGAAGTCCAAAGCCGGGGATTGCGGGACCAGATCAATGTCAAAAAGGTCATTTTCGGCGCCGAGCGGTCGAGTGACGCCCTGAGGCAAAAAGTCAAAACCCTTCTGGGAGCGGAGCATATCTTCGACATCCCCGGTCTGACGGAGATTTACGGCCCCGGCACGGGCCTTGACTGCGTTCACCACACGGGGATTCACTACTGGTCCGATTATTATATCCTGGAGATCCTCGATCCGGAAACGCTGGAGCCGGTCAAAGAGGGGGAAGTAGGCGAGATGGTGTATACAACCCTGAAAAAGGAAGGGGCGCCCATGATCCGCTATCGCTCCCGAGACCTGACGCGACTCATCCCCGGCGACTGCCCCTGCGGCTCGCCGTTCCCCCGGCACGACAAAATCGTCGGCCGCTCCGACGACATGTTCATCGTCCGGGGCGTCAATATCTACCCCAGCCACATCGATGAGATCCTTTCCCGGCAGCAGGGCATCGGCAGCGAATTCCAGATCCATCTCGACCGCCTGGACGACGGCAAGGATTACATGACAATCAAGGTAGAGCGGGAAGAGGGCGGCGATCCGGCGAGCGACCGCAACCTGGCGACCGGCATCGAAAGGACCGTCCGCAAAGAAGCCCTTGTCAGCGGCCAGGTGGAAATTGTGGATTATCAGTCCCTCCCCCGAACGGAGCGCAAGTCAAAGCGGGTTTTCGACAACCGGAATTGATCATTGACGATCCGATGCATTACTCCAGATAGTCCGAATCATGCGGATATTTGGCCATTGCCGTCTTATGGCGCCGGAAACCGAGCTTACTGTAAAACAGCTCATTGCCGAATGTGGACGTAAGATGAATATACAGGTGCTCATTTCCTTTTATTAACTCATTCATAATATCCTTTCCTATTCCCTGCTTCTGGAATGCGGGAAGAACGCCGACGTCGAATATGCTGCCGTAGCGTATGCCGTCGGTGATCATGCGTCCGGCACCGACCAGTTCTCCATTATGCCAGGCCGTTACGACCTTGCCGCTGCCTTCAAATGCTTGGCGAAGCGTAGCGACATCTTTTTTCCCGATGCCCAACCCGACCTGAAGATACAAATTGGCGAGAGCCTCCCAGTAGATGCTGTTTATGCCGGTCCTGTAATCAATCATTCGCAACTCCTTTATGTCCCTACCAGCCACTTTTCTTTGACGGCTGTTTCCGACCCGCATCGGATCAAATGGGTTGGAATCACCTGTTTTTCAAAAACCGAATGATCTCCTGCTTGTGTTGGGCTACATAATTGCAGCTCGGCTCTTCGCCGCACTTTCGACATTTGATGTCATAGGTGGAATTGATGGTCCCGCATTGCGGGCAGGTATAGTCCTCCCTTGTTTCTGCAAGCCATTTTTTGTAACCAACAGACTTGATGCGTTCAAGATTGGTCCAAAGATCGATTCGATGAGGCATGGCGGATTGAAACTGTTTGATCTCGTCGCAGGGATACTGATTGCATTCGCCGCAAAAGTCGATGCCCTGCTCAGCGGCGCATGCGAACATTCTGCACTGCTCGCAATAGGGTATCCGCTTATCCGATCGGCATCCATAACATTTGCTTTCTTCTTCGGACATATGCAATTGTGCCGCAAGTTTTTTGAGCCTTTCCGGATCTTCGGTCGTTGCGATAAACCACGAGCAGGCCTCACAGTAAAGGCCACATACCGCCGCTAATTTCTTGTCCTGCTTTTCAGAATGATTTTTTTCTTCCTCCATGGACAATTTCCTTCCCTTCTTTTGGGTTATCCGTCTCTTTTCTTTACGATCAATTCATTGTGCAATGAAATGCCTCCCATTCAATCCAGCTCATCCAGCGTCAGCTTGAAGCTCGGCACAAACGTTTCCACGAAATAGCGCACTTCCGGAAGATCAAGTTCCTCGACCATTGCGATGAGCGCTTTTTCGGCCTTTGAGAATTCCTGATTGCCGGCCCCTATTTCTTCCAGACACTTGAGGTAGGCGCAAAGCTTGTCGGCGGCCGCGACCAGGTCGCGATGGATGCGGTCTTGATCCTTCGTGAGAAACAGCGCCTCGTAGTCCGCTTTGAGACTGTCGGGCACCATGGAGAAAAGCTTCCGGGCGGAAGCTGCCTCGATGGCTTTATAAGCCGTTTTGATCTCCGGATTGAAGTATTTGATGGGCGCCGGCAGGTCACCTGTGAGCACTTCGCCGGCATCGTGATAAAGGGCCAGGACGGCGGTGCGCTCCGGGTTGACGTTGCCTCCGAACAGGCGGTTCCGGATGACGGCCAGGGCATGGGCAATCATAGCGACCTGCAAACTGTGCTCCTGGACGTTTTCGGGATACGTGTTGTGCATCATGCCCCAACGCTGAATGAATTTCATTCTCGACAGATAGGCAAAAAAATGGCTCATCATGTCCTTCCTGTTCGGTTCATTTTCCAGTCCCACAGACCCAGAGCGCCGTCCTTTGCCGGCGCAGGCTCATATAATATCGTTATTCTGCCCGGTACAAATTTTTCGGGAATCGTTGACCATCCGTACCCACGCTTCTTTCAGCATCTGGTGAATTTAGCAAGTCGATGTAGGCTCCCTCGATGAGTTGATCCGGCAGAATACCGAGCTTGTCCATAATTTCCCGGGCAACGGCTTGGCCCGCTTCAATCGCCTCGCCCTCCGACAGGACGACTTCCAACTCGAGGAAATCCCCCAGGCCTTCAACCCGGTCAAGATGGATGCGGGTATTTCCGGCAAGAAACAGTGTCCGCATCTTGCGCACATGCCCGTACTGGCCATAGGCCAGCGACAAAGACTCCCGCAGAGTGTCAGGAGTCGTTGTGGGGGAAACGAGGTAGAACGATTCCTTGGGTCCTTTCTTGTCGGAGCGGCGGTAGAAGATAAGCTGTCCTTCCGTGGGGGACAGAACGCGGAGCTTCAACCGGCCGTTCGGGCACGTAAAGAAGGTGTCGTCCTGAGCGATTTCGATGGGTCCTTTATCGGCAATCTCGGCGGCTTTTGGAAAGAGAGAATCAACGCTCTCGATGCGGGCCTTTATTTCGATATTCATCGGCATGTTTTTCCCCTTGTTGGCCGATACTGTCAATCTCTGATAGTTGCACAAATCTTAAAGTAGCGCCTCATGGAGAACGTGATAAAAACGCTCCTGTGCCTGCCGCTCCATCCATGGCGTATGTCCGCACTTTTCAAGTATCACCATGCGAAAGTCCTTGAGAACACCCGATAGAGGCTTTTCAACGCCTATCGCCGGATGGGGATCGTAATCGCCGTGTATCGCAAACACGGGGCATTGGATCTGTTCGGCCAATTTCAACAACTCCCCGGTCCTTCGCATGTTGGCTGCGGCATCCCATACGCTTTGGTAGATACCGCCGGACAGATCAATCTTGTCTGCGTCATTGATCCCGTCCGTGAGCGCGTCATAGGTGTCCGCTTTTGATGCCAAAAGTCCTAACCGGGCCAAGACGCGGTCTTGATCATTTGCCTGCGGGCCGCTGAGCGCCTGGAGGAGGGACGCAAACTCGATTTTCTCCTCTGCATTGAGGCGGCTTAGCCTCGTTTCGTGAAGCAGTAAGACGTACTTTTCTTCAAACGGACCGCATCCCACCAGTATCAGTTTTTTAACAAGAGCAGGGCAGCGGGCCGCAACGATGAAACTGAGCCAGGCCCCCCAGGAAAAGCCGATCAGAACAACCGGGAAAGAGCTATGTTCCTCCAAGACCTGTTTCAGTTCCCGAACTTGCCCTTCAAGGGTGCCGGCTGTCTGGATCGGCTCCAAGACGCCATAATCGCCGGCCAGCCGGCGGGCAATCGGTGCCATTTCTCCACCGCCGCCGGGACCTCCGTGGATGACGGCTATGCTAAAAGGCGCTTTGCCATAGGTTCGTAAGTTTTGCCTCAATATCTCGTCCGTCTTCGTTGCCGGGCTGTTGAAACACGAGGCCCTTTTGTCCCTGATGTTTTAGAGTAATCTATAGTTTGTTTCCCGCGGGACATTGGATGTTCCCCATCTCCAAGTCAATTCTATTGCGATAAAAACTGTTTTCCTTCAGTCTCCCTGAGCTGCCTGATCTTACGCAAAATGTAAGAAGAGAAATAGTTGCCGTATCTTTGCTGGAGCTGAGGATCTTTCCAGTCTTCGCCGGTAACTTTGCCCCGGCAGAGTTCCGATCCGCAAAGGCAATCCAGGGAATAGCCGTCGGTACGCATCATGGCGTAGTCGTGGCACAATTCCTCTTCCGGTTCGATGTCGCGCATGGCGACATAGGTGATTTGACCGTCGAAGCCGACATTGGGGTCGCAGGAATGGTTGATGAAGATAGTGAGTCTCTCAACTTCTTCCGATGAGATCGGACTCAGGTAAAAATAATCATCGATCTGAAGGGCGTAATCTCCGGTGGCAGTGGTAATCTCAGGAAGTCGATCCGCCGTCACAATATGCCCCGCCTTGATGGCGACGACCTCACCCCGTTTGATCTTCTCCGTCGCGAAAAGCCCACGACCCTTTGGACCGCTGGCGCGGATTTCAATTTTTGGAGACCGATAGCACCTGATTTCAGGAATATTCTGCTTTGACCGCAGGTTTTGTTCAATTTGTGACATTTATATTACCTCAAGTAATAGAGATTTTAAAGGTTACAAGAAATGGGCAGTCACACCCGAAGCACACTCAGTAATATGGTTTATTATGCGGATCTGTTCACATGGTAGCTTAAGGTTGATGATTGGCATAAGCTAAACAAAGTATAAGGAAAATTACAAGAAATAAAAACCCTGCTCTGATGGACGTGTACCATATAGCAACGCCCTGTTTTTTTGTACCATCGTACCTTAAATTCTTCTTGATTTTTTGTTTTTGTTGATATAAATCTGATCAATCAGGACGTAAACAATGAAGCTTACCGAAAAATACATTTTAAATTGCTGGTGGTGGCGGAGGTTAAATAAGCGGGAAAGGCTTGTCCTCTAAAGGCACCAGTTTGAAGTTTGATTTACAAGGCCGTGGATGGGCCAAAATCCACGGCCTTTTTTTATTTATAAAAAGGAGAACCGATTACCCTTGAAAGATGAAAGAATTTTAATGGGCAACGAGGCCATGGGCAGGGGGCTTGTGGAGTGCGGATGCGAATTCTTTTCCGCCTATCCCGGAACGCCGTCTTCGGAAATCCTGGCGGCGTCAGTGGGATTCGCGAAAGAGACGAACGCGAAGATGCACCTTGAATGGTCCGTCAACGAAAAGGTCGCCTATGAGGGGGCCCTGGCAAGCAGCTATACGGGGAAGCGCTCCGCTGTCGCCATGAAACAGGTCGGGCTGAATGTGGCCGCCGATCCGTTCATGCGCTCCGCCTACCTGGGGGTGAAGGGCGGATTCGTTCTCGTGGTGGCCGACGATCCGGGCCCCCACAGTTCGCAGACGGAGCAGGACAGCCGCTTTTTCGCCCAGTTTGCCAAAATTCCCGTTCTGGATCCGTCCAGCCCGGCGGAATCGAAGGCCATGGTGCAAACAGCCTTTGACCTGTCGGAAAAATACGAGATCCCCGTCATGCTCCGGCCGACGACGCGGGTTTGTCATGCCCGCCAGAATGTTTCCTGCGATGAGCCGGTATTCATGGAAAGAACACCCCGCTTTGAAAAGGATCCCGGCCGCTGGATCGCCACGCCTCAATTCATTCCGGAGCTGCATCGCAAGCTCAACGAAAAGATCGACGACATTTCGAAACTGGATGATTTCCGGCCCCGCTGCTTTAAAGGAGATGGCTCCCGAAAGGCTACCTGCATTATCGCCTCCGGCGTTGCCTTTGCCTGTACCTATGATCTGCTGGAAGACATGGGACTGCTCGGACAGATCGACCTCTTCCAGGTTACCCTGCCTTATCCGCTGCAGCGGAATTTTATCGAACAGATCCGCTCCGGCTACGACCATATCCTGATCGTCGAGGAAACCTATCCGGTCATTGAGGCACAGCTCCTCGATCCCCGTGTTCAGGGGCGGCAATCCGGCCGGATTCCCAACCGCGGCGAACTGACGCCGGATGTCATCCAGGGGGCCTTGGAAAAATTCCTGGATCTGCCTGCCGGCGAGGCGCCTCCTGCGGCGGCAAAAGGGAAGCGGCCCGCCCTTTGTGCCGGATGTCCCCATCGGGCCGCCTATTATGCCATTAAAACGACTTTCCCGCGGGGGATTTTCCCCAGCGATATCGGCTGTTATACCCTGGGGATGAATTTTGGAGCCATCGACACCTGCCACTGCATGGGTGCCTGCATCAGTCAGGGGACGGGCTTTTATTTTGCCTATGCGGGACAGGAAGACCCGCCGGCCATTGTCGTCAGCATCGGCGATTCGACCTTTTTCCATGCGGGAATTCCGGGCCTCATTAACGCGGTTTTTCAGAAAGCGAAATTTATTCTCGTCATTCTGGACAATGCCACGACGGCCATGACAGGCAACCAGCCGACGCCACAGGTCGGAATCACGGCAGACGGCACTCCGGGAAAGCCCGTCTTGATTCCGGACATATTAAAGGGATGCGGTGTCGAGTTTATCCGGGAATGCGATCCCTATGACATGGACGACTTCAGCGCCCATTTGAGAGATGCCGACCGCTATTGCCGCTCGGTGGAAGGGGGCATCGCCGTCGTGATTTCGAAACATCCCTGTCTTCTGGACAGAAGCATCAGGGACAAGCAGCCGGTCTTTGAAGTGGAGGTTACGGAGGATTGTACGGGCTGTGAAGAATGCCTGAATGAGTTTGAATGCCCCGCCCTGCTGCTGGACAAAGCAGAGGGGCGGGTCGTGATTGATGAGAATACCTGCGTCGGCTGCGGCGTCTGTGTGTCTGTTTGTCCCATGGGCGCCATTACAAGAAAATAGTGACAGGTGACGAGTAACAAGTAACGAGTGACTTGTATTTAATTTATGTTCAATCGTTATCACTCGTTACACATTGAATGTGCTTTTCATACCTTGTTGAGTTATCACGAGGGTATCGGAATATAGCGAAAGAGAAATAAAATAGATGATGAAAAACATAAAACAACAGATTATCGTAAGCGGCGTCGGCGGTCAGGGGGTTGTCTTTGCGACCCGGGTCATTGCCGAAGCGTCTATGGAGGCGGGGCTTAATGTTTTGACTTCTGAGAGTCACGGCATGGCCATGCGAGGGGGGACCGTCGTATCCCACATCAAAATCGGCGCGTTCAAGAGCCCTCTGATTCGGCGAGGCCAGGCGGATGTCGGCCTGTTTCTCACTCCGGCGAATCTGGGTGTCCACCGGGATCTGATGACGAAAGAGGGGCGGATTTTTGTCAACACGGCTTCATCCGGTGATTATGAGCATTGCGATGCCACAACCCTGGCGAAAGACGCCGGGGCGGTCGTGGTGGCCAATCTGGTCCTTATCGGATACGCCGTTCAGACGGACAGCCTCTTCTGTACAGCGGAATTGATGAAAAATGTCATCCGGCGGATTTCTCAACCGAAGCAATTGGAACTTAATCTCAAGGCTTTCAGGTTGGGGTTGGGGGTTAACGGTACCACACAAAAATAATCCCCCCAACCCCCCTTTATAAAGAGGGGATCGAATTATAGCTTCCCCTTTTCTAAAGGGGGATGTTAATGCCTTGCAAAATCCTCAAGAAATCATGAGGTTGAATATTATTAAAGGGAGGTTTTATTTATGAAAAAGTATTTTTGTAGAACCGTTGTCGTGCTCCTGGCGCTTCTGGTTGCCGTCGCGGCGTTACCCTTATCCGTGAATGCGGCCCCCATCAAATTAACGTACGCCAACTTTCCCCCGGCCTCGACGTTCCCCTGTGTCCAGATGGAACGCTGGGCCAAGGAAGTGGAGAAGAGAACCAATGGGGCCGTCGTTGTTCAAACGTTTCCCGGTTCAACGCTGCTCGCGGCCAAAAACATTTTTGACGGCGTCATCTCCGGGACGGCCGATATCGGCAACTTTGCCATGAGCTACCAGCCGGGCCGCTTCCCCATTTCCGAGGCCGTCGATTTGCCCGTGGGTTTCAAAAACGCGAAGGTGGCCAGCCTCGTCCTTTTCGATCTCATTGAAAAATACCAGCCGAAGGAGTTCGAGAAAGTCAAGGTTCTCACGGTCTTTACCTGTCCTCCCACGGATTTCATGACCAGCCGTCCCATCCGGTCGCTCAAAGATCTTAAAGGCATGGAGCTGCGTGTTTCGGGAACGGGCGCGCAGATGATCAAAATGCTGGGCGGCGTCCCGGTCGCCATGCCCCAGTCGGAGACGCCGGAGGCCATTCAGAAGGGTGTCGTGAAGGGGATGGTCTCTTCCATGGAGATTCTGAAGGACTTCAACTTTGCCGCTTATTGTCCTTACGCCACGGACGCCAACCTGTTTGTCGTCTCGTTTGCCGTCGTCATGAACAAGGATAAATATAACGCCCTGCCGGCGGATGTCAGAAAGGTCATCGACGAACTGCGGGTCGAGCAGGCCCTCTGGACGGGAACCTATGTTGAAGACCATGTCAAGGAAGCCCTGGTCTGGTCAAAAGAAAAGTACAACCACGAACTCATTACGCTGCCGAAAAAAGAAAAAGCGAAGATCGCGAAGCTCCTGAATCCCATGATTCAGGATTATGTCAAGAAGGTGACGACGCAGGGCCTTCCGGGCGAACAGATCATGAAAGACGTATACAGTTTGAAGGCAAAGTATGAGAAGAAATATCAATAAGTGTTTAGCATGAAATATTTAGACCGATTCGATTTACTGCTTAATAAAGCGATGATGATCGCGGGCGGCGTCTCCATGCTGGTCCTCATGATCCTGGCCACGGCGAATGTCGCCATGCGAATTTTCCACCTCCCTTTCAGCGGGTCCTATGAAATCATTTCATTTCTGGGGGCCGTCGTCACGGCGTCGGCCCTCGGCTACACCCAGAGAAACCGGGATCATATCGTCGTCGATATCCTTTCGGCAAAGTTTCCGCCGGGTATCAAGCGGATCTTGAACACCATTTCCTATTTCGTCATCTGTGTCTTTTTTGTAATTGTTTCCCGGCAGACCTTCCTGTGGGGCATGAAAATCAGCGAATCGGGGGAGCTTTCGGAAACCTTGAAAATTATCTATCATCCCTTCGTTTACGGCGTCGCTCTGGGATTTGCCATTCTCGCCCTTGCCGGTGCCATTGATTTCCTGAAGTCCTTGCACAACGGCGGAAACGGGGAAAGGAAGGCTGCCATATGAACGAGGCCATGATCGGGGTCTACGGCATCGGGATCATGTTCGCCGTTCTGTTTCTTCTCAGAATTCCGGCGGGCTTTACGATGGCCATTGTGGGCTTCTGCGGCATCGCCTATGTCACGTCCATTCCGGCGGCCTGCGGGATGATCGGCGCGGAACTCTGGAATATCTTTTCCAGCTATGGCCTGACGGTCATCCCCATGTTCATCCTGGTGGGCGAATTCATCCATTATGCGGGCTACAACGACAGTCTCTATTTCGCCACCCATCGGTGGTTCGGCCATTACCGGGGCGGCCTGGCCATTACGACCATCATGGCCTCGGCGGCTTTTTCCGCCATCAGCGGCTCCAACACGGCCACCGCCGCCACCATGAGCACGGTGGCCATTCCCTCCATGAAAAAATACGGCTACCATCCCATGCTCAACGCCGGGTCCGTGGCAGCGGGCGCGACGCTCGGTGTCCTCATTCCGCCAAGCATCGTTCTGGTCGTCTACGGCCTGTATACCGGCCAGTCCATCGGCAAGCTTTTCTTCGGCAATGTCATCCCCAGTGTTATCCTTACGGTGCTCATTGCGGCAACGGTCTTTTTCATCTGCTACCGGAACCCGAGCTGGGGTCCCAAAGGCGATAAAAGCACTTGGCGGGAGCGGTTTCAAGCCCTACCGGAGGCGCTGGACATTCTTTTGCTGTTCGGCATCATCATGTACGCCCTGTTTACAGGCGTCGTGACGGCGACAGAGGCCGCCGCCGTAAGCTGCACGTTGGGACTCATTATTTGTCTGTTGAGAAGGAAACTGACCTGGGAAGGATTCATCGCGTCGATCAAGGATACACTGAGGATTTCCTGCATGGTCTTCATGATCATCGCCGGCGCCATCATCTTCGGCCGTTTTCTGACCCTGACCCGCCTGCCCTTCGAGGCGGCCACCTGGATCAGTTCACTGGGGCTGTCTAACTGGATGCTTCTGTGTGCCATTCTTTTGTGTTATGTCATCGGCGGCTGCATCATGGACGCCCTGGCGTTTCTGCTCGTTTCCCTGCCGATTTTCTATCCCATCGTCATGGCCATGGGCTACGATCCCATCTGGTTCGGACAGGTGATTACCATCGTGACGACCATGGGGTCTATCATGCCGCCCATCGGCATCTGCTGTTATGTGGTGGCGGGTATGGCGAAGGACATTCCCCTGGGAACCGTCTTCCGGGGGAGTTTCTACTATATTCCGTCTTATATCATCGCGATTGTGTTGCTCATGCTGTTTCCCTACTGGACGGTGCTGGTGCTTTCAAATCTTGTGAGGTAGCATAGGCGGGTTTGACATTTGCGTGTACACCCGTGCCCTTGAACGGGCCTGGGCTTTCAGGGGACCGACGTTCACATCGACATAATCGTAGACCCTGGCCTTGTCGCGCCCCGGTCCCGGTCTTAAGACGCGGCCCAGATATTGAAGGAGCCGCCCGTCGAATTTGACGGGTGTTGTGAGAAAAAGGGTGGACAGGGCGCTGCAGTCGAAGCCCTCGCCGATCAATTGACCCGTGGCGATCAGCACGCTGATCCTGCCTTTATTCAGCCTTTCGATGATGTCCTGCCGTTCACTGTCCGCCAGATCACCGGTCAGGATGTCGGCCTCTATGCCCTGAGCGCCGATCATTTGGGCCAAAGCGCGGCAGTGCTCTTTTCGATCCGTGAGAATCAGGCAGACGCCGTCGCCTTTTTTTGCCTCATTAACGATATCCCCCGCGATCAAAGCGTTTCGAACTTTATCTTCCGTCAATTCGGACAGCATGGTGGTGTATTCTTCTATGGGATCGTACGTGGGAATGAACGCCGTTTCCCGTGTGATGACTTCCACCTGGAGGATATCGCCTGATTCGATAAGACCGGCCTGATCGATCTTGTGGTGTAAATCGCCCATATACCAGTAAATGAGATTTGTCAGATTGTCCCGCCGCCAGGGTGTGGCCGACAGCCCGAGCATGTATTTGCAGTCGAAGGCGGACACGGCCTCGGTAAATGTCCGCGCCGGGGTCCGGTGGCATTCGTCGACAACGAGAAATCCGATGCGATCCTTTATCTCATCGGCCACCTGATAGATGGTGTTAACGATCCCGACGGTAATTTGATTCCCGATCGTCTTTTTTCCGGCGCCCATGATCCCGATATCTTTTTCCGGTATGGCCAGAAAAGCTGATATGCGGTCGATCCATTGGTTCAACAACTCCTTGGAGTGGACGATGATCAGGACCGGCTGTTTCCGCTCCGCGATCATGGCCAGGGCCATCACCGTTTTGCCCGATCCCGTCGGCGCCGCCAGGATGCCGAAATCTTTTTTCAACATGACATCAACGGCATGGCGCTGAAAAGGCTTCAAGAATCCATCAAATCGATAAAAGGTATCCGGAAGGGACCGGCGTTGGTCGATGATGCGGTAGGGGACACTGAAGCTCTTCGCCATGGAGATCAGTTGACCCATGAAACCCCGGGGGACGGACAGCCCTTGCCTGGTCCGCCTGTAACACTGGATCAGACGGCGCGTATTGCCCTGCCAGCGCTTCATCTTTTTGTTTTCGATCCATAGGGGATTGATGAACGTCAATGTCTCGGTAACGGCCTTGAGAAGCTCCGGGCAGTCGCTTGTTAAAAGGGCATCGGATGACAGGGTTATGATTAACTCTTTCACTATACAGTCGCCGCTTTCTTGACAATGGCATCCACTGGCCGAATGGTTTCATCCCCCGGGCACATCAGAACCTTTACGAAAATTATTGTTTCTTCCCGCGTCGTTCTCCCGCTTGAGGAACCAGCTCCTTTTCTTCATCACGTTTCTCGTCGCGCCATGATTTTTCCTTACGGTCGGTACCACGGGAAGGAGGTTGGAAAGTCCTATTCTCCCGTCGTTCGGCATCCCTTTTAATGACGTCCCTTCTTAACTTGTCCATGAATCCACCCGTTTTGGGGGTCGGTGGTGGTGCAGCGCTTCTACCAGGCGCTGGGGTGGATTTGTCCCGTTGAATAACAGGCGGTTTGCTCTGCGGCGGTACAGGCTTGACCGGTGTGTGTCGCCTGATATCAGGCTGTCGTTCTTTTGACCGTGGCGGGACCGGAGCCGGTTTAACAACGGACGGCGCCGCAGGTCTCCCCTTAATGACCTTCCTCTCGTGGACCTTTGGTGGTGGCATACTGGGAGGACGAGCGGGAGACGGCAAAGGCGCCCGATACCGGTGTTCAATCCTTTTTTGCCGGTCGGGCCGCCAGGGAATCCGCGGAGCGCTCCTATGCGCATGGGCATGCCGGTCGTAATGCTTCCTCCTGTCGATATCGACAACCACGACGGTACGGTTTATCCAGTTGAAACTGCTCCAGCCGAAAAAGCCGAAACCGATATAGAGGCCCGGAGAAAAGACGATACGTGATCCGATCAGCGTATAACCGGGATAATAGATCACAAACGGCGGATGGGTCGGATAATGCCAGGAACCGTATATTGTGTAAGGATCATACACGGGAACATAGACATAATCTTCATGGGCCGGTTCGATGCGGATAATATTCCCCTCAATAATAACCTGCTGTTCGGACGTCGTTGCCAGATTGCCTTGCGCCAGGGCTTTGGCGCGCAGTTCCTGGACCGTCTCCATGACTTCCTGCTCCTGATAGACGAAGGCGTCGCCGAGCTTTGCGGTCCATGTCAGGTGGCCCGCCATCATGGTCAGGATTTTGGGATAATGGCACAGAGAAGCGATGCTGATATCCCAGTTTTTTTGCCTCAGGGCCTCGTCCAGGGCTTGGCCGGTCAGGTACGGATTGTCAGAGAGCCACCGCTCCGCTTCCACCACTTCATAAGGATAAGAAGCGGCAATCAACAGCTGTGAGAGCAGTGGATCGGGATAGAGGGCAACCGGTGCGATCATCTGGACCAGTTCTTTGTGGCTGAACGTTGAATATGACTCCTTTTTTGCATTTACGAACCAGGGCCATAAAAAAACAACCATAGCCGCAAATACAAGAAATCTTTTTATATATCGATTGTTCATAACGACACCTCCATGCGGATGTTTTAATCAATCCATGCCATCAATCATTGATTGATGGCGTCCTGGATGATTTCTTATTACGCATGAACATTGTTTTTAAGTATAGCAAGCTGTTAAAGTAAATCAACCTTAATTAGCGGCACGGCAAGCGATTAGCTATTTCGTAGTTATTTCAGCAATTTTCATGATTGAATATTACCTGAAAAGAGGGTATAGGGGATACGTTTAAATATCCGAAGCATTTAAAACAATTAATAGGACGTACCATGACACGGCCCGATGAATCGAACACTTAGAGGGTGTTGAGAAACAGGAAAGATGAAGGAATATATACTAGTGACCGGCGGGGCCGGCTATATCGGCAGCCACACCGTTAAATACCTGGCATCACAGGGCAAGCCGACTATTGTTTTTGATAATCTTACATACGGCCATCGGGAATTTATTAACTGGTCGGACGATTTCATCCCGGCGGATTTGGCCGACCGGACAACATTGGAGCGTGTGTTTACCGATTACAACATTCAGGCGGTCATGCACTTTGCCGCCTATACTTACGTTGGGGAGTCAGTAACCGATCCAGCCAGGTACTACCGAAATAACGTGATCGGTGCGCTGAATCTCCTGGATGCCATGCGGTCTGCCGGCGTCAAGATGCTTGTATTCTCATCAACCTGCGCCACCTATGGCATGCCGCAAGAAATTCCCATTTCCGAATCCCATCCCCAGGAACCGATCAACCCCTATGGAATGACTAAATTAATCATTGAACGGATGCTTGCGGACTACGAAAGGGCCTACGGATTATCCTGGTGCGCCCTTCGTTATTTCAATGCCGCCGGTGCCGATCCGGAGGGAGAAATCGGCGAATGGCACGATCCGGAAACGCACCTCATCCCCCTTGTTCTTGACGCGGCCATCGGAAAGCGTCCTGCTATCAGTGTCTTCGGTACGGACTATTCGACACCGGATAGGACATGCATTCGGGATTACATCCATGTGACAGACTTGGCCCAGGCCCATTACCTGGCCCTCGAATACCTACAGTCAGGCGGCACCTCAGGCGCCTTCAACCTCGGCAACGGCCACGGCCACTCCGTCAAAGAAATCATCGAATGCGTCCATAGCGTCACGGGCCGTGATATTCCCGTGACTTACGAGGCACGGAGGGCCGGCGATCCGCACGTTCTGGTTGGCAGTGCCGATAAGGCACGCGAGGTCCTGGGCTGGAAGCCTCACTATGCGGATATCGATACAATCGTAAAAACGGCATGGAATTGGCATAGAAAATTATGGAAGTAACAAGAAAACTTAATTCCCCGACTCGTTACTGTTTCCTCATTCAACCGATGAACAAAATCAAATTTGAAAACAACCTGATTATTCTTTCCATTTTTCTGATCTTGATGGCCATGTGGATACTGAACCATCCCTATAAAGGTCTGGTGCATGACGCGAGGCTATATGCCATCCAAGCTCTGAGCCATTTGGAACCGGACGTCTTTAAAAATGATATTTTCCTTCGCTATGATTCTCAGGACAATTATACAATTTTTTCGAATATATACGTTTCTGTCATCAAGTTAACAAACCTGGCCGATGCAAACCTCATTCTTTTCATAATAGGCCACATTTTATGGTTTGTTTCAGCCTGGCTTCTGGCGAGTCTGCTGAACAGCGGCGCCTTAAAGTACTTTGCCGTGGCTCTGGTCGCAGCCATGCCCGCCTATTACGGAGGCCGATTCATTTTTTCTTACGGGGAACCTTTTCTCACGCCGAGAATATATGCCGAAGCCCTGGTCCTGTTCTCTATTTATTTTGCGTTGAAGAACAGATTTGTTTTATGTGGCCTGATGCTGCTCCTGGGTTTCCTGTTTCATCCGATCATGGCCTTGACGGGTGTCATCTTCTTTGCCTTCTATTTCCTCCTCAAATACCCCAAATCCGTCCTGGTTATCGGGTCGGTTCTTGGCATATTGATCCTCATAGCCGCCCTGGCGGGTGTTGCGCCCTTTGACCGCATCCTCCAGTTCATGGATCCTTACTGGACCGGTATTGTCAACCAACGGTCGCCTTACCTCTTCCTGTATGACTGGCTGTTTCGGGATTTTCTAACCATTATCACTTCTTTCCTGGTCATCATGCTGTATGCCCTGACAAATCAGGGAATGAAGCAGGCCGTTGCCCTGTCGCTTCTGACAGCCACGGCCGTCTTCCTGCTTGTATCCGTGGTGCTGGGAGATTTTCTTTGGAATGTCTTGATCATGCAACTTCAAGTCTGGAGAATTTCCTGGCTATTGTTATTCTTTTCTTACCTGGCTTTTCCCTGGGTTTACATCAAGGTCCGAGAACAAACCGATTTGGGAACATCATTTCTTATCGTATTCGGCGCCGCATGGCTGGCCCCTTACAACAGCGTCTTAACAGCGGCCTATGCCCTAACGGCGGTTTTCTCATTCCTGATCGTGCTGGGTAACTGCCGCGGTGAAGGACAGGCTCCATCGCGATATACAGGCTTTTTGAAAGATCGATGGAGCAAAGAATTCTGGAAAAAGGTTAACCTTGTTATGACCCTGTTTCCCTTGGCTTTTTTATCTTATGACCTCGCCGATTATTTTCATGACTTTTATGTGCGAAATACAAACATCGTGTCAATCAGAGAGTTTCCACCCGTTTACTTGACGTATACCTTACCGCTCCTGATGCTCGGCGCGTTCGGTCTCTGTTATCAACTCATAAAAAGAGACAAGCGCGTTATTTTGTTCTCATTGGTTTTTTTCCTTCTTGCGGCCTCTCTGTGGGATCGGAGACTCGAATACGAGAAAATCATTGCCGGAAACCATGGCATTGAGCAAGTATCCATCGTGAAAAACCTGCCGATCAAATCCGAGCTGCTTTGGTTCGAATATCCTACATTGGCGTGGTTTGTGGCGAATCGGGCAAATTTTATATCGCATTTTCAGGGTGTAAGCGCCCTCTTTTCAAGGGAATCGGCTGTATTGTATGATCAACGGATGAAGAGCATGGGGATGTTCAGCCCCTGGCTGGATTACCCTACTGAATTTTACTGGCGACACCAACCCGCCAAGATGAAAATGTTTTATGAGAACCTGCTGACGACATGTTGCCGGAAAACACAGGAGTTGAATTATGTCGTTATTTCATACAATATTCCGAAATACAAACCATTGGAGATTATTGCCCTCAAGGATATTCGGGTGAACTATTCCAATCGGGTGAATTTTGCTTACAAAAATTTTGACTGGTACTTATATAATTGCCAGGCGGTAAATCTGTACGAAAAGTCCCTGCGCTCCCCAACCGCTTCACGTTCAATTATATATCAGGGAAAATAGGTCCTCCTTTTCAATGAACTTTCCCGCGATCATGGAACGTTGTCATATTGAAAAAATAATCGGCATCTGGCATAAATTTAGCATGAAATATCCAGATATACTAACGATATACAAATACTTTTCAAAACGATTTTAGGAAACGGACGTCGGCTTGCTTTTGTTAATTACAAATTGTCTCGTATTTACAAACGTAATTACCTGACACTTTGGTTACTTAATTTATGTCACCATTAAGTCTGCATGAATAGAAGAATAAGTTTGAACTCTATGAATACATTTAAAATTGACCGCTTCACTATTTTTCTTTCAATCATCCTTATCTTAATCTCCCTCTGGATACTGAATCATCCTTATAAGGGACTGGTCCATGATGCGAGGCTCTATGCCGTGCAAGCCCTCAGCCATATAGAACCGAGTCATTTTTACAATGAACTTTTTCTTAGTGACGGTTCCCAGGATAACTATACGATATTTTCCGATTTATATGTCCATGTCATCAACTTAACGAATTTCTCCAATGCCAACATGATTCTTTTGATCATAGGTCATATTTTATGGTTTTTTTCCGCTTATCTCCTGGCGGGACTGTTGAACAGAGGACCCCTGAAATTCATTGCCATGGCCTTAGTCGTTGCCATGCCTTCTTTTTATGGGGCAAAGTTTGTATTTTCTTACGGAGAGCCTTTTCTAACACCAAGAATCTATGCTGAATCGTTTGTTCTCTTCTCCATCTTTTTTGCCCTTAAAAACCGATTTGCGTTGAGTGCCGTTTCACTTCTCGTAAGTATTCTGATGCATCCAATCATGGCTTTAACCGGTATTACCTTCTTTTTCTTCTATTTTATCATAAAGCAGACAACGCCTGTAATGATCAGCGGCGGCATCTTGGCAGCAGCTTTTATTTTGCTGGCAATATTTAATGTGGCGCCCTGTGATCGTATTTTCAAATTTATGGATTACGATTGGGCTAGTATTATAAATTTACGGGTGCCTCTTCTTTTCATTATGAACTGGAATCTACGAGACTTCTTACCAACCATTGCATCCGCTTTGGTAATCATGCTTTACGCAGCGACGCATCAAGGGAAAAAACAAACCATAGCCGTTGCTCTTTTCACGGCCACGGGGATCTCTCTGCCTTTTTCCATGTTTGGGGGGGATATTATTGATAATGTATTGGTCTTGCAGCTTCAAGTTTGGAGGATAACATGGCTTCTGTTATTCTTCTCTTATCTCTTTTTGCCAACACTTTATATCAAAATTAAAAAAGAAACTGATTTTCATGTATCGTTCTTAACGGTATATGGTGCCGCCTGGTTGTCCCCCAAATACAGCGCGATGTCCCTTGCTTATGTTCTTCTGGCCATCCTCTCTTTTATATTGATTTGGGGAAATTTAAACGAAAATGGTCAACTTGGGGTAAAGTATGGAGACATTTTAAAAAACAAGATTCCCCGAGACTTTAGGAAAAAGATAAATATCGTTCTGGTATTGTTATCCGTTATGTTGTTGTCTCTTGACGTCGCCAGCTTTTATTATATCTTCAACGATCTGAACGACAGCACGTCATTAATCAGTCTGTCACCCCCGCTACATTCGATTTATGCTCTTTTGCTTCTTATCGTTGGCGCCCTCCTTTTATATTTTCAACTATGGAAAAAAGATAAACGCATGATTGTCCTGTCAATGATATTCTTCCTTATCGCGGTCAATTTATGGGACCGGAGGCTGGAATTTGAAAAATTGCTTGGGGGAACCCTAAAAAGTGATCAACTACATTTACTTAAAGATATCCCCCCTGAATCTCAGATTCTTTGGCTCGAAAGGCCCACCTTATCCTGGTTTGCATTAAATCGATCAAACTATGTATCAAAAATGCAGGGAGCCGGTGTTATCTTTTCGCAAGACACAGCCGCATTATACAATCAGCGGACAAAAAACCTCGGGGTCCTGGGAGATTTAGATGATCCTTTGAAATTCTATCGGGAGCACCAACCAGCCGAAATCAGAACAATCTATAGGGACGAATTAAAAAAATGCTGTCAAAACGCAAAGGATTTGGAGTTTATTGTCGCATCCTGCCATGTTCCGGAATATGACCCTCTGAAGATTTTGTCCCTGAAAAACATCCGGGTCAATTACACCCACCTGATCAATCTGATGTACAAAGATTTTGACTGGTATTTATATAGGTGTCAAAAAATCAAGACTTTATATTAATTTATAATGATTCCAGACCGTTTCATTTATACTATTTCATTGTAAGCAGGGGGGGCAATATTTCTGAGAATATAAAGGATACCCATAGTAACGAATCTGTGCAGAAACAAATTCCTTCAGTTTTTTATTAAGAATATCGGCAATAACTTGATTTTTTTCAATTATATTATTTTTTTCCTGTGGGTCTTGATCGAGATCATAAAGCTCAACATTTTTCTGGGGATGAATGGTGAGCATATATTTGTATGGCCAGTTCAAAACGGCAAGCTGCGTATAAATCGCATTGACATACATAAAAACATTTTCTCTCTTTTGATCCTCTCGAAAAACAGAAATTCCCTGGAAAGAACAGGGCTTTTCAATATTCATCAGATCCAAAAGTGTTGGAAATATGTCTATATGACTTACCGGGCAAAGTATTTTTTTGATTATTTTACCTTCTTTAGGTGTATGAATGATTAAAAAAGTCCTTGCCACCTCATCATAAACTGGACCGCTATGATTGCCAAAACCATGTTCGTAGAAAGCTTCCCCGCTGTCTCCGACAACAATAAAATAGCAATGGTCCCATATCCCCTTATTTCTTAAGTAATCAACAAAACCCCTGATAATGTTATCGACATTATAGACGGCGTTCCGATACCTGTTTCTAACGACATCAGCTTTTTCCCGGGGCCATGAAAAATATACTGTGGGAAAATCAATATACGCAGGTTGAAACGGTTCTGCGCCACCCGGAGGAATGACATAGTTAAAGTGGGTATTCTGGAGATTAGCACCTAGAAAAAAAGGCTTGTCGTCATGATGATCGATCCATCGCCGGATAACCTGTATGAGTTGAGAATCCTCGATCTTGCCTGCGGTTGCTATGTTTTTATTGATCAGTTTGCTGATGCCGTTCTTGTCATCTTTATTAAACCAAGTGTCACCATCGAAATCCTCAGAGTGGTAAAAAAAATCAATTTCGGGCACTTTTAACCAGTGGATCATCCCGCCCCATTTCTCGTTTTGTGAAGAAATATAAGCTGTCCGGTAACCCATATCCTTGAATACTTTAAAAATGGATGTATTTTTCCAGGGAGAGTTTGCCGGATAAGGTGCACCGGTTTGGCTTTTTAATGGATATTGGGAATACCAGACACTCAAATCCGCATAATTCGAATGTGACGAACTGACATAAGCCTTTTCAAAACGAATACTCTCCTCTGCCAGCCTCTTTAAAAAAGGCAAAGGCGTCGGTTCTTCCGTTAACAAGTCCCATCTCAACGATTCCACCATTAAAACGATAACCGGTGTTTGCGGTGTCGCATCTCCGACCCAAGGGCGTTTTATTGGTTTATGAATAAATTCGGTTGTTTTAAAATCCTGATTTATTAAACCCCCAAAATCATAGCTCGGATTGCTAAAGATGGACAGGACAGCCGAATGTCTGAGAAAATCCTTTTTCTGGGTAAATTTGACCTGATCAAATCCGGCGGCAAATAATAGTATAAAAATTAAAAAAAAATAGAGAATCTTTTTTTTTAAAAGGACGTTATTTTCGAGTTTAACAACAAATAAAATCAATAACAGACTAAGAAGTAAGGATAAGGAAAATATTTGTAGCAGGTAAATCGGCGATGTCTGCAATAGATGCAATCCCGATTGAAAAAAATACTTCATAATAAAAAAGAATTGGTCATAGGTAATAAAAACATTTTTATGAACGAGAAAGACAAAATTAATCAAAACAATAGAAAAAATCCAGGAAACGGCTATGCAAAGAATCGAATAGAAAATTATCTTTATGGGTCTCGATTTCCGGTTGAATAATTCGACACAAGCAGAAATCAAAAAAATTATAAACGTCCAAGTCACCCATTGTATTATAAAGACAGTGCTTATTTCAGATATATTTAGATTTGTTCTGAAATCAGCGGCGAGCATGGAAACGAAAAGAAATTCCACCGTAGAATATAATAATCCGATGACGATGGATTTTGATACGATATTTTCAATGGCCTTTTTATGGAGCAAGTTGACGGACATATACAATCCATTGTTGAAAAATATTACTTTTTTGATAAAGTAATTCTCACACTGTTAAAATGAATTAAATATCCTATGCCTCGTGATAATCTTCTTCCGTATTGACGTCCCAGATATTATCTTTCGATTCGACACCGCTGAGGATATTATCGACGGCCACCATAGCCGTCATCATGGAATGATCCATGTTGTTGTATCGGTGCATGCCGTTTCTTCCAATGAGATAGAGATTGCGGTATGGATCCAGATAATCACGCAAAACATCAAAACGGTCATAGGTCCCGAAGTAAGCCGGATAAGCCTTGGGGATCCGGATGGCCACACCGTCCAGAACGCTCTCTCTATCAATCAGATGAATACCGGCAAGTTCAGATGCCGCGAAATCGATCAGTTTGCTGTCTTCCATGGACCATAGAGCATCTCCCTCATTACAGAAATATTCGAGCCCGACCCAGATCCGGTTGATATCGCTGACCATATAGGGACTCCAGTTATTGAAAATCTGGAGTCTGCCGAGCTTTACCGAATTTTCCTGAATGTAGACCCAGTTGTCCGGCATAATTCCGCTTACGGATTTTGCAGGATCGGGATTTTTAATTTTCAGGTCCGACAAAAGAAGACCGACGGTTATAAAATCCCGATAAATCAAACCATCCGAGATCGAGCGGACCTCTTCAGGAACGGCGCCGTCCATCCCGGCCAGCAAGTCTTTAACCGGCATGCTTGAAATAAAATAATCCCCTTCAAATCGTTTTTTCCCTTCGGGCGAATCCGTTTCGACGGCGGCAATTCGGTTTCCAACAACACTGATCGAGCAAACGCGCTGATTTTTGTGGATAATACCCCCCATCTGTTCGATCTTTTTGCCGGCTTCCTCCCAGAGTTGGCCGGGGCCGTATTTCGGGTACATAAACTGTTCGATCAGGCTTGTTTCGACGTGTTCGCCATTTTTTGCAGAAGAGGTCTTGGGAATGATTTTTTTGAGCGCATGCAGAAGCACCGCCGTGATGGAAAGCCCTTTGACCCTTTGAGCGCCCCATTCCGGTTTTATTTCATGACAGGGGACCCCCCATACTTTCTCTGTGTAGTCTTGAAAAAACGTTTGGTATAACTCCCGGCCGAACCGGTTAATGAAAAAGTCTTCCAGGGACCGTTCATGCTTGATGGTAAAAATGCGCGCACACAAATAGCTGAACGCGACTTTTACGAGCTTTACCGGACCCAGATTTATAATTGTTTTCAGGCTTAAGGAGACCGGATAGTCAAAGAATTTACCAAAGGAATAGATGCGGGACAACCGGTTTCTGAGGAGCATTACCCGATCGTTTTGCTGAGGATCAGGGCCGCCCGGCGTTGATTTATACTTGTCCGTCGTGTCGATGTTCAAAAGAACCTCGTCCAAAGACGGGGAACCCTGGATCGGAAATAAGCTCGTCCACCAATCCGTAACCCTTTTCGATTTCGAGAAGAACCGGTGGCCACCGATATCGATTCTGTTTCCCCGATAATTGACTGTTTTGGATATGCCGCCCAAATCGTTTGTCGCTTCAAGAATGATGGGCCGGATATCGCTTTTTTGCAATAATTCCAGAGCGGCCGTCAACCCGGCCGGGCCGGCACCGATAATAATCGCTTTTTTCTGCTTCATGGTCGCTCCTTAACGGAAAAGCGCCAGTTTTCGCGCGATGAAGTTCCAGGAAAATACGAAAACCGTTGCCACAGCTTTTGAGGCAAGATAATGAAAATGTGCCTTTTCCGTAAAGCCCCAGATGAGAAGTTCGTTAAATCCCAATCCGATAATCCCGATCAAGGTAAATATTACGACTTCCATCCACAGATTTTTGACGGTTCTTGTTTGAAAAACCCACAAGATGCTCAAAAGGTAATTCGTTAACACGCCCAGAACAAAAGCGATGGCGGCGGAAAAAAGATAATGAACCCCGGCAAAATCTGTTAATACAAAAAGGCTCAAAAAATCAACAATAAAGGCAAGACCGCCGACGAGGGTATATCTCAATAACTGAATGGAAACACGATCTGTCCTGCTGACCAATAATTGTCTGATCACTACCGTTTGAACGCCGTTTGACATCTGACTCGGTCCTCTCTATTTTATTATTATTCACTAAAATACGAAGGCTCTTATCTGAAGAATCACCAACATTACAGCGCTTGTCAATCGCGTTGTACTCGGAATTTATGCCAATTTTATGCCAAAAAAGAATGTCATCCCACGGTATTTCCCGAGATCCTATGAGACGGACGCAGAGCATGAAAATCCGGGCAATCTTACTCTGCCTCTTGCCTTAACAGAGGGATTATAAGGTAATCTATTAGTCGACTCCGTTGCTGTGTTTGGGCTTTTTCTGCAAGAAGTGGGAGATGATGGGTGTTTTTCACCACCAGCGCGAGGATATTCGGAAATTCAATGATTGCCTCTTCCCGGAGGTGGAACATGGCTGCGGTGAAGGAATATTCGTTTTCTTAGCCTTTCCAAAGGACGTCCGGCCTCCGGGCCGCCAGCACCTCGTCCAGACGCCGGACGGGCGTGGTCAGGGGGGCGGATTTGACCTGTTCGGGATTTTCCCGGGCCTCTTCGGCGATGCGGATCATGGTGTCGCAGAAGGCGTCCAGGGTTTCTTTGCTTTCCGTTTCCGTCGGCTCGATCATGATGGCCTCCGGCACGATGAGGGGAAAGTAAATGGTCGGCGGATGATAGCCGAAGTCAAGAAGCCGTTTCGCCATATCCGTCGTATGGACACCGCTTTCCTTGACTTGACGCTGTCCCGAAAAAACACATTCATGCATGCAGGGCCGGTCATAAGGGAGATCGAAATAAGGTTTAAGTCTTTCTTTGACGTAGTTGGCATTCAAGACGGCGTTTTGGGCCGCACGCGTCAGGCCTTCCGCGCCCAAAGAGCGGATATAGGCGTAGGCCTTGACCATGACGTTGAAATTGCCGTAAAATGAGCGCATCCGACCGATGCTGTCCGAACAGTCATCCGACAGGCCGTACCCGTCGGCTGTTTTAACGATACGGGGGACAGGAAGGAAATCAGCCAGTTTCGCCGCTACGCCCAGTGGTCCACTGCCCGGCCCGCCGCAGCCGTGGGGCGTCGAAAAGGTCTTATGGAGATTTAACTGGATGATGTCAAAACCCAGATCGCCCGGTCTTGTGATACCCATCAGGGCATTCATATTCGCACCGTCGCAGTAAAAAAGCCCGCCTTTGGCATGAACAATTTCCGCAACGGCCTCGATGCGGCGTTCGAAAAGGCCCAGGGTGTTCGGATTGGTCAGCATCAAACCGGCCACATCGGCGGTCATCCGTTCGTTAAGGTGGTTGATGTCGATGCCGCCGTCCTGATCGGAGCGGACCGTCGCAATTTGGAATCCGCATAAAGCCGAAGAGGCGGGGTTCGTCCCGTGGGCCGTATCAGGGATTAAAACGGTTTGCCTTGCCTCGCCCTTCTTTTCAAAATATTTTTTGATGATCATGACGCCCGTCATTTCGCCATGGGCGCCGGCGGCCGGCTGCAGCGTAAAGGCCGCCATACCGCAAATTTCACAAAGATACCGGTTCAATTCATACATCAACCGCAGGGATCCCTGTGAAAATTCGATGGGGGCATAGGGATGAAGCTCCGTAAACGCCGGAAGGGCGGCTACCTCTTCGTTGATTTTGGGGTTATATTTCATCGTGCAGGAACCGAGGGGGTAAAAGCCCAGATCGACGCCGAAGTTGCGCTGTGAAAGTCTGGTATAATGGCGTATCAGATCGATCTCCGAAACTTCCGGCAAATCAATGTCCTCCCGAAGGAGGCCCTTATCGATGACGTCCGCCACATCAATTTCAGGAACATCACAATGAGGCAGCGTGAAGGCCGTGCGGCCGGGGCGGCTCTTTTCGAATATCAACTCCATCATCGGTCCCTCCTTTCCGGTTATCATTTATCCTGCGATGATTTTCGTACCTGCTCACCCAAGAGATGTTGAATGCCCGCTATGGCTTTTGCATTTGAGGCGCCTTCAACGGTTTTCACGGCAATATCCTGAACCTTCTGATAAGCTGCTTCCAACTGCTGGGAAAGCAAAGCCATCCGTTCCTGCTGCTCCTTAACGGTTCTATCCAGTGAATCAATGCGAGTCTTGAAAACATTCTTTTCACCTTCATATTCCTTTCTGAGGAGGTCTTCCTTAGATTTGGATTCGAACGTTAAACGATCGGTTATTTCTTTGACAGCAATCGCTACCGCGGCTTCCAATTCTTTTGCGAATCCGGCAGCCCGTTTGCGAAGCTCGTTCAGTTCTTCCTCTTTTTCTGCAATGGCGTCCTCTCTGGTGGCAAGTTCATTTTCCACTTTCTCTTTCTTGTCCTTTAATTCCGTTTCAAGCTTTGCCTTTTCGTAGCTGAACTTCTCCGTTGCAAGCTGCTGTTCGCGTTTGAAGGTATATTCGAATTCTTCTTTTGCCCTCGCCCGACTCTTCTTTTCTGTTTCATCCCGTTCCTTTATATCGGCATTGTATTCTTCCCTTTCCTTTAGCCAAGCGCTCCGGATTTCATCTATTTCCTGATTGAGGGCTTCTTTTTTCTCTTCCATTTCGATATTGAATTCCTGACGTTTCTGATTTTGCGCTTCAATGAGGGCTGCAAGAGTCATAGCGGATTTTTCAATCTCGTATAATTCCTGAATTTCTTTTTCTTTAGCGGTAATGGCATGTTGAATGGTGGCCAGTTTGTTTACTTGGTCTTCCAATTGATCGGAAATTCGGCTTAGGGTTTTGCCGATGTCAAGCTTTAGAGCGCCGATTTCTGTGACTACACCTTCCGCGGTGAGAGCCTCAGAACTCTTGATGGCTTCTTTGTCTTTCTTTTCTTCCACCTTCTTTTCCGGTTTCAGTTCCCCTTCACGCTTTTCCTGAAGCTGCTTCAAAAGAACACCATAGGCATCAAGCATTTCTTGTTTCGTATTGCTCATTGACAATTTTTTCATCTCTTTTTTTTCGTCCATTGGTCTATCCTTTCCGGTTCAAAGTTCAAAATAAGATACTCTCAAAAAACGATTATAATGATAAATGGTTATTCTATTGCCACTATTTTTTGAAAGAAATTTACAATCTTGCGCCGGGATTGTCAAATGTTGTATGAAACAAAAAAGGAAAGTTCCCAGGAACAGGGTTCAAGGTTCAAGGTGAAGGGATAGATAGAAATGACGACAAGGGTATTCATCCATGGGCTGGAAAGTTCCAGCCAGGGAACGAAAGGGGTCTATTTCCGAAGCAAGTATCCCGATATGATTGTTGAGGATTACACGGGGCCCCTTGAAAACCGAATGGTGCGATTGAACGGGCTTCTGGCCGATAAAACCGATTTGATCCTCGTCGGCTCCAGCTATGGCGGATTGATGGCCGCCATCTATGCGTGCGACCATCCGGAAAAAGTTAAGAAACTCATTTTGTTGGCGCCGGCCCTGGATCTTACGCCTTTTAGGCCTTATCTGAAAAATCAACTGGGCCATACCGGCGATCCTCTATCACGGCCTTAATGACGATGTGGTGCCACGGGAGCCGGTCAGAAATATTGCCGAAAAGCTTTTTACGGATCTCGAATATCATCTGCTCGAGGACGATCATCCTTTAAGCCGATCGTTCAAAACGCTGGACTGGGATAATCTTTTGAAAGAAATCTGATTTTAATTTCCTTGACATCCCCATGGGCTTTCCGTAACATCAGGAAAATTTTTGGAGTTTATCAAAAAACATGTATTCGAGAAAAGTAGTCGTTCGCTATACGGCGGAGACGGTGGAACAGCCGGTCATCTATGAACTGGTCAAACGGTTTGATCTGGTCTTCAATATTCTGAAGGCCAGAATTTTTCCGCGCCGAGAAGGGATGATTGTCCTGGATTTAAGCGGCACCAAAGAACACTTCGATGCGGCGATCATTTATTTGAAAGAAATGGGGTTGAAAGTCGAGCCCCTTTCCAAAAGTGTCAGGCAAAATAGGGATCGATGTGTGTCCTGCGGTGCCTGCACGGCTTTTTGTCCGACCGGCGCCCTCAGTTTCGACCGGTCAACAATGCAGGTTTATTTCGATGCGGAAAAATGCAACGGTTGTGAACTTTGTGTATCCTGCTGCCCCGCGAGGGCCATGGAGGTCAATCTTCTCTGATCAGTTCTCCTTTGGGGAGGATTTTTCATCGGGTTTCTTTTCTTTATCCGCACCCAGCAGTTTATCGACGCTTTTATTAAAATCCTGGGCCTTTCCGACCAAATCCTTCCCCGTTTCATAGGCTTCCTTCCCTTTATCTACGGTGTGGGCGGTTTTGTCCTTGACGACGGTCAGAACATGCCGGATGTTTTCCGACGCCGCTTTCGGGTCTTTGAAGTAATAATAGCCGCCAACGGCCAGGAGAATAATCAGAAACAGCAGGAAGAGTTTAAAAAGCTGCTTAAAAATAAAGTAGGAGATCAGGAAAACAAGCAAAACCGCTGTCATGAAAACCAGCGGATTGTGGGTCAAAGATTCGATCAGATTGTCCATAGCGGTTGCACCTCCCTCAATGTGACGCGCTATCATACCCTACATTCCCGATAAATGCCAATAATCCTTTGATCTTGACAAAATATGCCCCCGGCGTTTAGATTCTATACGAAAAAAATATGGAAGAAAATTTGATAACGACCCGTATTCAGGCAATGAAATATTACCTCGACATGGGCCTGACGGGCGGAGGACAGATTGCAGAAAAAAACAGAGGCCTTCAGGGTAGCCTTTTCCACCCTGGGCTGTAAAGTCAATCAATACGAGTCGGCAGCGATCTCCGAAGAACTGGAACACAGAGGATTTTCCGTCGTCCCGTTCAATACACAAGCGGATTGCTATATTGTTAATACCTGTACCGTTACGGCCGCAACGAATTATCAATCCCGTCAGCTGATCAGAAGGGCAAGTAAGACAAATCCCAGTGCTATTGTCATTGCGACCGGTTGCTATGCCCAGATTGATCCGAATGCCTTAGCTGCTATTCCAGGCGTCACCCTTGTCGTGGGAAATACGGAGAAGGAAAAGCTGCCGGATGTGATTGAGAGGCTGGCAGAAGAAAGGGGTTGTGCAGATCTTAAAATCCCCCCTTACCCCCCTTTAAAAAGGGGGGTAAAGTAGCTTCTCCCTCTTTAAAAGAGGGCGGAGAAATGCCCTGTTTCCCTTTAACAAAGAGGGGCGGAATATCTTTCCCCCCCTTAAAAAAAGGGGCAGAAACGCCTTGTTCCTCTTTGGAAAAGGAGGGGATTGAGATGTCCGTCTTCGCCGGCGACATCATGCAGGCAAAAGAGATCTCGCTGATGTCTGTGACACGTTTCCCGGGCCATACCCGGGCGTTTCTGAAGATTCAGGACGGCTGCGATTCGTTTTGCAGTTACTGCATCATACCCTATGCCAGAGGTCCCAGCCGGAGCCTCCCTGAAGCGGAGGTCATCAAAAATATCGTAAAGTTGAATCAGGCCGGACACCACGAGGTGGTGCTGACCGGAATCCACCTGGGAAATTACGGCCACGATTTGACGCCGCAGACGAATCTTCTCCGTGTCCTGGAAGCGGTTGAACGGCAAAAAAACGTCGAGCGGCTGCGGCTCAGTTCGATCGAGGTAACAGAAATATCGGACGATTTGATCACCTTCATGGCGGAATCGAAAACGCTCTGCCGGCATCTTCATATTCCCCTGCAAAGCGGAGACAGCCGGATACTGGCCCTCATGAGACGAAACTATGATGCCCCCTTTGTAAAAAGCCTACTATATAAACTTCACAAGACTGCTCCCGATATTGGGATCGGCATGGACGTTATGGTGGGGTTTCCGGGGGAGGATGAAGTGGCCTTTGAAAATACGCGCCAGCTGATTGAGGAGCTGCCTGTTTCCTATCTACATGTCTTTCCCTATTCCGAACGGCCGGGGACCCGGGCGGTTGATCTGCCCGGTAAAGTCGAAGACCGGGATAAGAAAAGGCGGGCGGAAATTTTAAGAACGATCGGAAAGAAAAAGCGGCAAGCGTTTGCGCAACTCTTTATCGGGAAAGAATTGTCCGTTCTCGTGGAGGGCGAAAAGAAAAATGATCAAGACTGGAATAAAGGATTTTCCAGCAATTACATCCCGGTTATGATAGAACGCAGCCGGGTACCGGCGGCCAATACGATTGTCCGGGTTGTTCCCGAATTTGTCCGGGAAGGCAAATTATATACGAGGCATATCATCCGTGAACAGTGAAAGAATGGAATCGCTTAAAGATCTTGAGCAACATATCCATTACCGTTTTAACCGTCTTGAATGGCTCAATGACGCCCTGACCCATCGGTCCTTCGCCAATGAAAATCCATCGGAAGCTATTACGGATAATGAAAGACTCGAATTTCTCGGCGATGCCGTTCTGGGGTTATGCGTCAGCGATTTGATGATGAAATCGTTTCCTGATTTTACGGAAGGCCGGCTTTCAAAGCTGAGATCGTCCATTGTCAATGAACAATCCCTGGCGGATCTGGCCTGTGCGCTCAAGATAGGAGACTATCTGCTTTTGGGTCGAGGGGAAGAATTGTCGGGGGGAAGGAAGAAGCCTTCGCTTCTTGCTGATACCTTTGAAGCCGTTATCGCCGCCATCTATCTGGACGGCGGTTTTGAAAAGACTCTTCTATTCATAAAAAATCTTTTTCTGCCCCTGATCGAGGCGGAAGATAAAGACATTCTCTATAAAGATTACAAAACGGCCCTCCAGGAAGTTACCCAGGCCCGTTATAAAGAAATTCCCCAGTACAGCCTGATTGCCGAATACGGGCCGGATCACGATAAGACATTTGAAATTCTTCTGTCCGTTGCCGATGTCATCAAAACCGCCGGAACGGGAAAAAGCAAAAAGGAAGCGGAACAGCGGGCGGCGAAGCAGGCGTTGGAAATTTTGGAAAAACGGGAAATGGATGACGGTTCAGGGTAACAGGCATGAAAAACCTGATCATTGTGATCTGTTCATTTTCTGTGAGTCCGAAAAGTCATAACGATAAAGAATTTTCGATATGATTTCCTTGCCCTTGTGAGCAAGGGCAAAGATGAGGAGGAAAAGGCATGTTTTGGCGAAGCAAAAATCTGTTCAAAAGGCCGCAGGGGAGCGGGACGCGGGGGCTTTTCAAATCCATGGGCTACAGTGACTATGACCTGGAACGGCCGCTGATCGGTGTTGCCAATTCGTGGAATCAACTGGTACCGGGCCATTACAACTTAAACCAGATTTCCGACTATGTGAAGCAGGGTATCCGACAGGCCGGCGCTACACCAGTGGAATTCGGCGTCATTGCGGCCTGCGACGGTGTTGCGCAGGGCCATAACGGCATGCATTACATCCTGCCGACCCGCGATTTGATCGCCAACGACATTGAAATGATGGTGGAGGCGCATCGTCTGGACGGCGTTGTGCTATTGGGGTCCTGCGACAAGATCGTTCCCGGCATGCTCATGGCGGCGGCACGATTGGAGGTCCCGGCGATTTTCGTGGTTGGTGGTCCGATGGAAGGAGGCTGTGAATTCGACGGACGTACCGCGGACATGACCTCCATCACCGAAGGATTGGCCATGCTGCGAAAGGGCCGGATTACCCAGGCGCAGTATGATGCCCTGGAGGATGCGGCCGGGCCCAGCTGCGGTTCCTGCTCTTTTCTGGGGACAGCCAACACCATGTGCTGTCTGGCGGAGGCCCTTGGCATGTGTCTGCCGGGAAGTGCCACCATACCGGCCACCCGGGCCGACCGTCTTCGTTCCGCGCAGGCGGCGGGCCGGCAGATCATTGCCTTGTTGAATCAGGACATCCTGTCCCGTCAAATCATCAGCCACAAAAGCATAGAGAACGCCGTCCGCCTCAACGCCGCCATCGGCGGATCGACCAACGCGATTCTCCATATGTTGGCCATTGCCTATGAGGCGGACGATGATTTGACGGTGGATGCTTTTGAGGAACTGAGCCGGACGACGCCCTATATTGCCCGGATGAATCCGGCCGCCGCGGCGAATGTTCCGGATTTTCACGCCGCGGGGGGCGTGCCGGCGGTCATGAAAGAAATCCTCCCTTTGCTGCACGCTGATGCCATGACGGTCACCGGTAAGACGGTGGGGGAAAATGTTCAAAAGGCCCAAATCAACAACAGCGCCATTATCAGAACATTGGACGATCCCTGGTCTATCGGCGGCGGTTTGGCGGTTCTTAAGGGAAATCTGGCACCAAACACGGCCATCACGAAACCGGCGGCGATCAAGCCTCAGATGCACACCTTTACGGGTAAAGCATGCTGTTTCGATTCCGAAGAGGCGGCGAACCGGGCTATCAGAGACGGTCAAATCCGGGAAGGTGATGTTGTGGTCATCCGCTACGAGGGACCGAAAGGCGGTCCGGGAATGCGGGAGATGTATCAGGCCATGAAGATGCTCTACGGTCAGGGATTGGCGCTGAAAACGGCCCTGATCACGGACGGCCGTTTTTCCGGGACAAACAACGGCTGTTTTGTGGGACATATTTCGCCGGAGGCGGCGGAAGGCGGCCCGCTGGCCGTTGTGCAGGACGGCGATGAGATTACCATCGATATCCCAAAACGAAACCTGCATCTCCAGGTAACCGATGAAGAAATTCAGCGGCGCCTAAGGTCCTGGCAACGGCCCGAACCGAAATTCGGCAAAGGCTACCTGGCCCTTTACTCGCGGTTGGCGGAATCAGCGGATAAAGGGGCAATTATCCGTCATAAGTCTTGAAGCGATTTCGTAAACGGCCGGATTCCCGTCGGCAAATTGGTTAGTACAGACTTCCCACGGCAGAGGCGGGACAAATTATAAAACTGACAGGACTTATCATTGAGCATGATTATCCCCTTTTTTATCATGAACAAAGGCTGCCCGAACCGCTGTGTTTTCTGCAATGTTCAGAAAGTGGCGGGGAAGCAAAGGATCAGCCTTACGGAATCCGCGATCAGGGAAACCGTTTTGTCCTATATTCGTCATGCCAGGCGAGAACCGGATGAGGTTCAAGTCGCCTTTTACGGCGGCAGTTTTACGGGTCTGGATCGAAACGATGAAATCGAGCTTCTCGGATATGTCAAAGGCCTCATGGATGAGGGTCTCGTTCACTCCCTTCGCGTTTCCACCCGACCTGATTATATTGACGAAGAACAATGTGATCTCCTTCGGTCCTTCGGCGTCAAGACGGTGGAATTAGGCGCCCAGTCCATGGTCGATAAGGTCCTCGAACTGTCGGGACGTGGCCATTCGGCGGCCGATACGGAACGTGCCTTGAAAATACTAAAAATACGGGACTTCGCGACGGGCATCCATCTCATGGTCGGATTACCGGGGGACAATCGCGATAAATTTACCTATACCATAAACCGGTGCGTCGATCTGAAGCCGGATACGGTCAGGATTCATCCCACGATTGTCTTTGAGAATACGGCGCTCGCCCGCGCCTGTCGTGAAGGGCGGTATAAACCCCTTTCCATGACGGAGGCCGTCGATGCCTGCAAATACGCCCTGAAAAGATTCTCATCGGCCAACATTCCCGTGATTCGGCTGGGTCTTCAGACAACAAGCGAGATGGAAGCGGCGGGCAGTATTGTTGCCGGTCCTTTTCATCCCGCCTTCCATGCTCTTGTGGAAGAATCCATTTTCTATGACAGGGCCTGTGATCTGCTTTCTCAACGGAATGTTGCCGGCAAGACGGTGACCCTTGCGGTTTCATCGAGGGACATTTCCTATATGCACGGCCAGAAAAACGGTAATATCAAAAAGCTCACAGACAGATTTCAACTCAACAAAATTCATGTCATCCCGAATGCGGAATTGCAAAGAGGGGCAATGATTTTAATTTAAAGAAAATATAGGGCGCGGGATCCGTCAACGATAATTGACATCCTTTATTGAAACAATAAGGATATAGGAACACTTTCAGAACGAATTCTTGACTTTAAGCATATAAAAATTTAAAGGTAGACGCATCCGTAGCAACGATCAATCATCTTGATTGTGACGATCAAGCGGCTGCAGCTTAAAATTCGATGAGGGGTAGACTATGACAAAATTGGGACAGGTTAAGAAATCCGAGTCCAGCGGAATGATTGGATTGTTTTGCATCAGCATGCTGATCATTGTGATATGTTTTGGATGCAGCGACAGCGACGTCACCTATTCGATCTCCGGCAAAGCGACCTTGGGCGGCGTGCCGCTGACCGACGTGACGGTTACGCTGACCGGTCCATCTACAAGGGTGACAACGACAGATATTAACGGCAACTATAGTTTTCAGGATGTTGAGATCGGGACCTATACCTTGACGCCGACGTATGCCGGTTACAGTTTCAGCCCTGCCAACCGCCCCGTTTACTTGAATGGTATTGATGCCGCCGATTTTAACTTCAGCGCTTTTATTCAGGATAGTCTGGTCACAGCGACACATACCCTTTACCGGAAAACCGACGGCACGGTCTGGGCCTGGGGCAGAAATAATCATGGTCAGCTCGGCGATGGGACGACAACGTTAAGCGCAGCTCCTTTGCAGATCAATAGCCTATCAAATGTAGCGGCGGTAGCGGTGGGTGATGAACATTCCCTCGCGCTGCTCGAGGACGGCACGGTTTGGGCGTGGGGCAATAACGGCAGCGGCCAGCTCGGTATTGGCACAACAACGGACAGCACGATTCCCGTACCAATCACCACCCTGTCGGGCGTAATCGCCATCGCCGCAGGAAATGCACATTCTCTTGCGCTGCTCGAGGACGGCACGGTTTGGGCGTGGGGCAACAACAGCAGCGGTCAGCTCGGTATTGGCACAACAACGGACAGCACGGTTCCCGTGCAGATCACCGCTCTGTCAACAGAAGCGGCCATAGCCATAGCCGCGGGCAGCGGGCACTCCATCGCGTTGATGAGCAGTAACACGGTCTGCCTGTGGGGAAATAACAGTGTCGGCCAACTGGGTAATGGAACAACAACGAACTACATTATACCTTCATGCCTGAACATCTCCACGGTAACAGCCATTGCCGCCGGTTACGAGCACACCATTGTATCGCTGCGCGACGGCACGATTCGGACGTGGGGGGGAAACAGCTCCGGTCAGCTTGGCAACGGTACGACGACGAACAGTTCTTCCAGCGTTAAACCGAATTTATCGGATATAGCCGTGATAGCGGCGGGCAATGACCATACGGTGGTCCTAAAAGATGACGGAACGGTCTGGGCATGGGGGGGAAACAGTCAAGGCCAACTGGGCGATGGAACGACGACCGGCAGCACCCTGCCGCTTCAGGTCAGCGGATTATCGGGAATGATCGGCATTGCGGCCGGCTATAACGATACGCTTTCCCTCAAGAGTGACATAACGGCCCAGGCATGGGGCTATAACGAGTATGGTCAATTGGGCGATGGGACTTTTGATGGCAGTTGGACGCCTGTAGAAGTAGATCTTCCGTAATTTCGGTAGCTATTGAAGATAGGAGGGTAGATCATATCGATTAATAACGTGCAGCCATAACGATTGAAAGGGGGGCTTTTCAATGGAATCTCAGCAGAAGATTTTCTATGGATGGTGGATCGTCGTCGGGTCCTTTTTCCTCAACTTTGCCGGCATCGGCATCATCATGAACACCATGGGCATCTTTATCAAGCCTGTCGTCGAATCCCTCGGGTTCACCCGGGGCGGTTTCTCGCTGTATTTCACTATTGCCGCTCTTTCCATGATGGTCATGGCGCCGGTTATGGGCAAGCTGCTGGAGAAATACGATATCCGCATCATCATGACAATCTGTACGACCATGATGGCGTTGAGTTTCGCCCTCTTTTCCCAATGCAGCACACTAACACAATTCTATATCCTTGCCGTGTTTCTGGGGGTCGGAAGTGCCGGTTCCCATATCATTCCCGTTTCCATGATGATTACGAACTGGTTCATCGACAAGCGGGGGCTGGCCATGGGGATCGTCTTTGCCGCTACGGGGGTCGGCGGGCTCATCTTCAACCCCCTGGCGAACTGGATCATCATGAATTACAGCTGGCAGACCGCCTATTGGGTCTTCGGCCTTATCATCGGCGTCTTTTCAATTCCGACGGCCATTTTCATTGTACGGGCCAAGCCGGCCGACAAAGGTCTGCTTCCCCTGGGCGGGGAAGCGGCAATCGCCCAACAATCCGAAACGGAGGGGAAAGGACTGACTGCGACCGAAGCTTTCCGCACCAGCGGTTTCTGGCTCCTCGCCCTCATTATCCTGCTTATTGCGGTGGCCAACATGGGCGTTCTCCATCACATCGTGCCCTATCTCACCGATATGGGGCTTTCCTCGACGACGGCGGCAACGTTGATGTCCCTGCATATGGCTATGCTGATCGTCGGCAAAGTCCTGGCGGGCAGTCTGGCCGACCGACTGGGTTTGCTGAAAAGCTATCTGGTTCTCATGATCGGCCTCATGGTTTCCATTGTCTTGCTTTATGGGGCGCAGTGGCTGTGGGTGGCCGTGGTCTTCAACATCCTGTTCGGATTTTCCATTGCCGTCCGCACGGTATTGCCGCCACTCATGACGGCCGAGGTCCTGGGTCAGAAGCATTTTGCCGTTATCTACGGATTCCTGAATATCTTTACCACCCTCGGCACCGCCATCGGGGTGCCGCTTTCCGGCTTCATTTATGATGCGACGAAAAGCTACTATCTGGCGTTTGCCCTTTACATTCTCCTTTGTGCCATTACGGCCGTGGCCGGTTTCATCGTTCTAATGCGAAAAGACAAAAAATAAATTCTGCAATGCAGCAAAAATACGGCGGGCCATACTGAAGACCGTCGTTACCGCAAGACGAGAGAGGAGGTACCATAATGGCTGAATACCGCTGGTATAAAAGTTACGATCCCGGCGTTCCCCATTCGCTGGAACCCTATCCGAGAAAAACGATCCTGGATGTGGTCAAAGAAGCGACACAGGAGCGTCCGGACTATCCCATGCTCATTTTTCAGGACCGGGAGATGACGTATCGCGAAATGGAAAAAGAAAGCGACGCCCTGGCGGCGGCTTTGGCCGAGATGGGCGTGAAAAAGGGCGACCGCATCGCGGTCCTTTTTCTGAACTGCCCCCAGCAATACATCATCTTTTTCGCGGCCTGGAAGATCGGGGCCATTGTCGCCCCCATCAATCCCCTGTATACGGAGTTCGAGATTGAGGCCCGGCTTAACGAGATCGAAGCGGAAACGGCGGTGGTCCTCAATCTTTGGTACGACATGGTCAAACGGCTGCAAAAGACAACGCACGTGAAAAACATCATTATGACGGAATTCGACGACTACACGACGCCCGGCAAGGAAAAACCGGCGGTTGCCGTCGAGTCGGACGACCACTGGTGGCTGGATATTACCCGGCGATATGCGGGGAAAAAGGGACCGGCCGTGGAGGTGCAGCCAGAAGACACGGCGCTGATCCTGTTTTCCGGCGGGACCACGGGTGTCCCCAAGGGGGTCATGGAGAGCCACCATTCCCTGGTGATCACGGGCATGCAGGTGGAGGCCTGGTTTAAGGAAATTTCTCTATGGTGGGACGAAAAGTTTCTGGTGCCCCTGCCGCTTTTTCATGTCTTCGGCATCTATGCCAGCTTCGGCATGGCCCTGGTCCAGCACAACATTTCCGTTCTCATTGCCAATCCGCGGGATGTCAAGGACATCATCGAAACCGTCAAGAAGCAGAAAATTACCAACACCGGCGGCGCGCCGACCATGTTCATGTCCATTATGGAGCACCCCGATCTTAAAATGGGCGATCTCAAAACCATGCGCATGGCGACGTCCGGTGCCGCCCCTCTCCTGCGGGAGGTGAAGGAGGCCTTCGAGAAGCATATCAGTGGCCGGTTGACGGAAGGCTACGGCCTGACGGAAAGCGGCCTGGCCATGCTGACTACACCCGCCAAGGGAAAATGGAAGGAAGGCTCCATCGGGCTGCCCCTGCCGGACACGATCGTTCGCATTGTGGATATCGAAACTGGCCGGAACGAGATGCCCGTCAATGAGCCTGGTGAGCTGATCATGAAGGCGCCGCAGCTTATGCAGGGTTACTGGAAGCGGCCAGAGGAAACGCGGGAGGTCCTGCGGGACGGCTGGCTCTATACGGGGGATATCGGCTACATGGATGAAGACGGCTACGTTTTCCTCACGTCGCGCAAGAAGGACGTGATCAAATGCAGCGGTTTTCAGGTCTGGCCCCGGGAGGTCGAAGAGATCCTGCAGGAACACCCGGCGGTGGCCGAGGTCTGCGTCGGCGGCATCCCCGATCCCCGGCAGACGGAGGCGGTGAAGGCCTGGATCGTCCTGAAAGAAGGACAGACGGTGACGGCGGAAGACCTCCAGCAGTTCTGCCGCCGGAAGCTGACGGGCTATAAGGTCCCCCGGCATATCGAGTTTCGGAAGGAATTGCCCAAAACCTTCGTGGGAAAGGTTTTACGACGGGTTCTGCAGGAAGAGGAAAGGGTCGATAACCCGGCAGGGAACTGATAATAGACCTGATTTTAAAAGGTCATATTGAAAGAGTAAAACGAAATGTGCTGTTTAATCACCCGACAGGCCGCAACCCCGCACTTGAGGCACTCAGTCGGGTGCTTGTCGGGTTCTCCGCTACCTATGGGCGGTTGAGGGGCAGACCATCTGTCCCCACACTGTTCATACTCGGGCGAACCTTGAGAACTACCCTTCTATCTTCTTGGAAACCTCCCCGTTTTTTCATCTCGGCGGAACTCGCAGCAGTGTTTATTTGCTTTTTCATATGATTTATAGATGATAGTCGCCGGCTGCTTCCGGCTGGTAAATAATTTCGTCGACGTTCAGCCTTTTCTTTCCTGAGGGCATTTCCCATTCAATGACGTCGCCGACCCTATAACCGATCAATGCCACCCCCAAAGGGGCAAGAATGGAAATCCTGTTTTCATCAATGTTGGCGCGGGAAGGAAAGACCAGGGAACAGAGCATCTTTTCTCCCGAATCCAGATCGGTAACATGGACGGTTGAATTCATGGTGATGACATCCGGCGGTATATCTTTTGGCTCAACGACTTTACCTCTTGATAATTCCCGTTCCAGCATTTCGATACTCGCCTTTTTCTTTCCGGGTTTTTCGCTGAGCCCTTCAATTAAATCCATTAATCGATCCATATCAAATCTTGTAACATATATCGTCCTTTCCGACATGGTCGCCTCCTTACTCCTTTCCGTCGTCATTTTGCGAATTTAGCATCACTATAGAAAATAGGACGGATTAAGTCAATTCGATTCTGGATGAAATAGATAGCGAATGGGATTAAATACTGTTTTCATGAGTATTAGAATGCTAAAGATCAGCTGATGAAAAAATTTCAATAGGATGATTAATTGTTCAATGTTGGACACTTAACGACGGAGCCTGGGATCGAGGGAGTCTCTGATGGCTTCACCAAGGAGGTTGTAGCCGAGGACCGTAATCAAAATGGCCAGGCCGGGATAGAGGGAAAGCCACCAGGCGATGTCGATGTTGTCTTTGCCGGCCGTCAAAATGTTACCCCAGCTGGGGGTCGGTGGCTGGACGCCGATGCCCAGAAAACTGAGGGCTGATTCCGTCAATATGGCGCCGGCCACGCCCAGCGTGGCCGCCACGAGGATGGACGCCATGGCGTTGGGAAATAGATGGCGGACAATAATCCGTAGATCGTCGGCGCCCGTGGCCCGGGCCGCCCGGATAAACTCCCGCTCCTTCAGGGAAATAAAGTCGGCACGAACGAGGCGGGTAATCCCCATCCAACCGGTGAGGCCGATGATGATCATGATATTCCAGATGGATGGCTCCAGAATGGCGATGACGGCCAGGATGAGAAAAAAAGTGGGGAAACACAGCATGATGTCCACGAACCGCATGATGACGGCATCGACCCATGTCCCGTAATATCCGGCCAGGGCGCCTAAAATGGCTCCAATGAGAATGGCGATGCCCGTCGCCACGAATCCCACCTTCATGGAGATGCGGGCGCCCCAGATCATACGGCTCAGGACATCGCGCCCCAGCTGGTCCGTCCCCAGGATGTGCTTGGCCGAAGGCGGCGCCAGAACCTGACCGAGATTGATGGCATTCGGATCATAGGGGGCAAGGTAAGGTGCCAGCAGGGAAACAGCGAACAGTGCCAGGACAACCAGCGCGCCCGCCACGGCCATCTTGTTTTTTAAAAATCTTTTCCAGAAACCCATCGTTAAACCGATCTTGTAAATGATAAATGGTGATGAGGAACGGTTTTTAATGATCCAAATCTTTTTCCGCATCACTGATCATGACCCACTCTCCATAATCCCTGTTTGAATAGTTTTTTCAGGACAGCCTGATTCTGGGATCGGCCATGGCGTACGAAACGTCGGCCAGGAGATTGCCGATCAGCGTCAGGAGGGCACCCAGAAATAATATGCCCATCACCACGGGGTAGTCCCGGGCCATGACGGACATGTAGAAGAGCTGTCCCATGCCCGGAATGGCAAAAATCGTTTCGAATATGACGCTGCCCCCGATCAATCCGGGGACGGAAAGACCCAGGATGGTGATAACGGGTAACAATGCATTCCGCAGGGCGTGCCGGTAAATGACCATCTTTTCCGTCAGTCCCTTGGCCCGCGCCGTTGTGATGAAGTCCTGCCTGACAACCTCCAGCATATTGGCCCTGACATACCGCGACAGACCGGCCAGGCCGCCGAACGCCGACAGCAAAACCGGTAGAATCAGGTGCTTGACCAGATCGATCATGGTCCCCCACGTTGACATATACTCATAATTCAGGGAGCGGATGCCGGAAATGGGAAGCCAGCCTAAATTCACACCGAAGAGAATCATTAAAAGCAGGGCCAGCCAGAAGGTCGGGATGGCAAAGCCGATAAAAACAATGACGCCGGTTATCTTGTCGAAGAAGGAATCCTGATACACGGCGGACAGGACGCCGATGGGAATGGCAACCATGATGATCAGAATCATGGACAGGACGTTAATGGTAATGGTAATGGGAATTCGCTCTTTGATTTTGTCCGCCACGGGGCGGCGGTCCGGCGAAAAAGACTTGCCCAGATCAAAGGTGATCAGCTTGCCCGCCCAGAGCAGATACTGCTGATGGAGGGGCTTGTCGAGATCGTACAGGGAGCGAAGGCGCTCTTTGAGCTCCGCCGATGCCCTTGGATTCATCTGCGTTTCAAGATCTGTCGGGGAACCGGGGGCCAGGCGGATCACAATAAAGCAGATGATGGTGATGCCGATGAGGACCGGGATCATAAAGAGTAATCTTTTAATGACATAGGCAAGCAAATGCCGACCCCCCATATCCTGGTTTTCCCGCCCCCGTTCGGTTTTAAATATATTTCCGAACGATTGCGGGAGGTTGCCATAGTTATCCGGATTACGATTGCGAACCGTTTACCACACCGGCGCCTATTTAACAACATCCAATTTCAGATTGACACTCAATAAGCATGATGCTACTGAAAACAACAAGTTAATAAAAAAACAGGCATAAGGATCAAGGTCGCGGGATCAAAGTTTATAAAGATTGGTCCATGATAAAACGTTGCCGGTTTAAATGTCAGGACGGCTTTGTTAAAAGGTCCGCGGGGATGGCTTGCAAATCTGGAAAATGAGTCACCCACCCGCAAAGCACAGAACATCCGGACTTCATTAAGAAGTCGTTAACTTATTAGGAGGTTTTATTGAACAAAAAGAAGGCCGATGGGGAGACAAAAAAGCGGGTTGTTTCATGTATCAACGCGTCACTGGAGAAAAAAGCCACAAACCTGATTGTCATTAAAGTAAAAGAACTATCGTCGGTAGCGGATTATTACATCATCTGCAGCGGCTCTTCGGATCGCCAGGTCCAGGCCATCGCATCATCCATCCAGGAAACCCTTAAAAAAGCCGGCATCCTGCCCATCGGCGTTGAGGGGGAAAGTATCGGCAAATGGGTGCTCATAGATTACGGCGATTTCATTGTTCACATCTTTTACGAACCCGTTCGGGAGTTCTATGAAATAGAGCGTCTCTGGTCGGAGGCGCCGATGATGGCCATTGCCGATGATGCCACCCAGATCAAAGCACTGAAAAGAGGGATGTAGGATTGAAAAAAATCCTGGCCGGGCTTGCGGATATCATCTTTCCACGCCGGTGCCTGTCCTGCGACAATTTGCTGATTCATGAGGGAGACGGCCCCTTCTGTCTCGATTGTTTCAATCGGATCGGTTTTGTGCGATCGCCTCTCTGCATAAAGTGCGGCGTGCCCTTCAAAGGTGTCGATCAGAAAGATCATCTTTGCGGTGAATGCCTCACCTCCAAACAGGGTTTTACCATCGCCCGTACGGTGGGGCGTTATGAAACAACGCTTCTGAATTGCATTCACCGGTTTAAGTATCAAGAAGATATCGGCGCCGGCAAGATTTTGGGTAAGTTGATGGCGGCCTATGACTATCCCGGATTGAAGATTTCCGACTATACCCTGATCATTCCCGTTCCGTTGCATGCGAAACGGCTGCGGGAACGGGGATTTAACCAGTCCCTGATCTTGGCCGGCGAAATCGCTGGAACCCATGGGTTGCCTGTGGATTTTATGACGCTCAAAAGACATGTCTATACGGTACCTCAAGTCAGTATCGGGAAAAAGGAACGGGAAGCCAATGTGAAGGGGTCGTTTGGTGTTGCCGAAACAGCTCAAATAAAAGGGGAAAAGATTATTTTGGTGGATGATGTCTATACCACAGGCAGCACCATCAAAGAATGTGCGAAAGTCCTCATGCGGGAAGGGGCAAAGGAAGTGGCGGTATTAACATTAGCCAGAGCGGTTTGAAAAGGGGACGGCTTCGTAAAAAGGCCGGATGTTGCGTTGCGCATCGTCCCTTGTCATTCCGGCGTACGCAAAAAGTACGCCTCATTCCGCGTGACTCGCGCGCCTTACCTGCGGCACTTTTTACAAAGCCTTGAATCGCCATGGACCTTTTGACCATCTGAGAATTTATGATAATGAATGGGTGCGGGAATCATGGACAAAATATTATCGTGGGAATCATTGAAAGAGAAGCTTAATGGCCTCCGCAAAGAAGGCAAGACGATCGTGTTTACTAACGGCTGTTTCGATATTCTCCATGTCGGCCATACGCGATACCTCAATGAAGCGAAAAAAACGGGGGATGTTTTCGTGCTGGGTCTGAACAGCGATTCCTCGGTGAGAGCATTAAAAGGGGAAAATCGGCCGATCAATTCGGAGGCCGACCGGGCCTATGTTCTGGCGTCTCTGGCCGCCGTGGATTATGTCACCATCTTTTCTGAAGAGACGCCTCTAAAACTGATTGAATACCTCAAACCGGACATCATCGTCAAAGGTGGCGACTGGAAACAAGAGGACGTCGTGGGGGGTGATGTGGTCAAAAAGTGGGGCGGAAAAGTCCTGATCATGCCGGAAACAGAGGGTGCCTCATCAACCAACATGATTGACAAAATCGTCAAATTTTACGGCCATTCATAATCCCATTTTGAACCTGCAGCCGTCATTTTTCCTTTGACAAAAAGGGCTTCATTAGGTATGACCAAAAGTCGATTTACTTCAAGAGAAATGTCTTGGACGGGAAAGAGAGCTATGAAACCTGAAAAACTGGAATACTTCAGATACATGCTTAATCAGAAGATCAATGAATTACTCAATGACGCGGAGAAAACCGTTTCCGATATGACCAACGGAAAGGAAAATTATCCCGATCCCAACGATAGGGCTTCTCTTGAATCGGACAGAAACTTCGAGCTTCGCATCCGGGATCGGGAAAGAAAATTGCTCCTTAAGTTGCAGGAGGCCATCAAACGTATCGACGACGGGGAATTCGGCATATGTGAAGTCTGTGGCGGGCCGATTTCCGAAAAAAGGCTGGCCGCCAGACCCGTGACCACCCTGTGCATTGACTGCAAAACGAAACAGGAAAAACTGGAAAAGCAAAAAGGGGAATAAAACCCTTTATTCCCGGAGAGTTCCCTAAGAACAACCCGCGCCGGACAGAAAAGCAGCAGCCGATCTCACCGGTTCCGTGCCGTATAGTAAACACCCTTCCGCGTGTTTAATTCACAACCAATCCTCCATATCCGGTACATAACAAAGGAAAAGAAATGTTTGTGAAGGCGGCCATCAATATTCCAACTGACAAAATCTTCACCTATGCGGTACCCCCGGCCTTGGAGAAGGATATTTGCGTGGGCAAAAGGGCCCTTCTGCCCTTCGGAAAACGAAAAGTCACCGGCTATATTGTCGAATTAAGCGATTCCGCCGACTGCGAAGAGGTGAAGGATATCATCCATCTTCTCGACGCCGAACCGCTTTTTTCCAGAGAAGATTTCGAATTTTACCGGTGGCTGGCTCGTTATTACATCCATCCCATCGGGAAAACCCTTGTTCATATCTTGCCGGGAGGCATCGAACAAAAAGTGGAGCAATGGGTTTTGCCGGTCAAAGACGGCCAGGTCGATGGACAAATAACACCCGTCCAACGAAAGATTTTGGACATTCTGGCAGATTATCCGACCGGTCTCAATGTATCGAGATTAAAATATCTGCTGGGCAAACCGGACATTAAAAGGAGCATTGATGCCCTGTGCCGGGACGGTTTATTGAAAATGGAAGAAAGATTCAGCGAGGCGGTGGTTAAGCCTAAAAAAGAAAGATTGATTTCTCTCCATTCCAGTTGGGCCGGGAAGGAAAAATTAACGGCCAAGGAAGAAAAGGTGATGAATTTTCTGGAAAGCCGGGGCCGTTGCTCGATGAAAGTCCTGCAGGAAGCTTTCGCCAATCCCTATCCAACGATTAAAAATCTCTCGGCCAAAGGCTGCATTCTTGTATGCGAACAGGAAATCAACCGGCCCCATGATCAATCTTACGACATCGGCCGGACCAACGGCAAAATTACTCTTAATTCCGCTCAGGAAAAAGCGCTGGCCGAAATAAAAGCGGCACTGTCCGGCCAGCGTTTTTCAGCGATCCTGCTCCACGGGGTAACGGGAAGCGGTAAGACGGAAGTCTATCTCCAGGCCATTCAGGATGCCCTGGCCCAGGGCGGAAGCGTCATTTACCTGGTGCCGGAAATTGCGCTGACCCCTCAGCTGTTGAGCCGGTTTCAAACAAAATTCGGCAATCTCAAGACAGCGGTGATTCACAGCGGCATCGCGCCGGGAAGCCGTTTTGACCAGTGGCGGCAAATTCAGCGGGATGAGATTAAAGTAGTTGTCGGCGCCCGGTCGGCCCTTTTTGCCCCGGTCCGGAATTTAAAGCTGATCATTTGCGATGAAGAGCATGACAATTCTTATAAGCAGGAAGACAGAATACGTTATCACGCGCGGGACCTGGCGGTCGTGAAGGCCCAACTTGCCGGAGCCACGGTTGTTCTCGGCTCGGCCACACCCGGTCTTCAGACCTTCCATAACGGCCGGACGGGTAAATACCGTTACCTTGCCCTGCCCCAGCGGGTGGAAGACCGTCCCATGCCTCAAGTTGAAGTTGTCGATATGCGCCTGTATGGAAAAGAAAAGGCCAAAGACTTGCCTGTTCTATCTGCCCATCTTTTGTACGCAATGGAAGACACCTTGAAAAAGAAAAAGCAGATCCTGCTTTTTCTCAACCGGCGCGGTTACAATACCTTTTTAATCTGTCCGGAATGCGGCTATGTCTTTAAATGTAGAAATTGCGCCGTCTCCTTGACACATCACGCCGTGGAAAACCGTCTGAAGTGCCATTACTGCGATTATGCCGTGCCGGCTGCTTTTCAGTGCCCCGAATGCTGCGGGAAGCATGTCTGTGCCTATGGGACGGGGACGGAAAAATTAGAGGAAGAAGTCAAACGATTTTTCCCTGAAGCCCGCTGCGTTCGCATGGACTCGGATACAACGGCAAGAAAAGGTGCCTTCGGGAAAATTCTACAGGACCTTGATCGTGGGGTGATTGACATCCTGGTCGGCACCCAGATGATCACCAAAGGACATGATTTCCCGAATATCACCCTCGTGGGCGTCGTTTCGGCGGATGCCATGCTCAACATGCCCGATTTCCGGGCCGCGGAACGAACCTTTCAAACCCTCATGCAGGTGGCGGGACGTGGTGGCAGGAGTGTTTCCCCCGGCAAGGTCATTATCCAGACCTTCAATCCCGACCATTATGCCGTTAAATATACCAAAAAACATGACTATGAGGGATTCTATCAACAAGAGCTGCAAATCCGCCAGGAGCTTTCCTATCCTCCCTGGTCGCGTTTCGTAAACCTTCAAATCTCCTGTGGAAATCAGGAACAGGGAATGCAGGGGATTGAAAATATTCGAAAGCTGGCCCAGGAATTTTTAATGACCGAAGGACTTCAGGGACGGATCGATCTGCTGGGACCGGCGGAGGCTCCCATTGCCAGGATCAAGGGCCGGTACCGCTGGCAGTTCCTGCTGAAAAGCCGAAATAGTGCTTTGTTGAACGGATTTGCCCGTCATATCCTCGAAAATGGACGGCAAAACGGCCTGACGATCAAATGCGACGTGGACCCTATCAGTTTCATGTAGAGGAAAACAAGGATGAAAAACGTGCCCAAAATACTCTTTATGGGAACTCCTGAATTCGCCGTTCCCACCCTTGAGAACCTCTTGAAGGAAGCCTATCCCGTCATCGGGGTTGTCACCCAGCCCGACAGACCGAAAGGCAGGGGAAAAGCACTTGCAGCGCCGCCGGTGAAGATTTTTGCACAGGAGAAGGGTCTGACCGTGCTCCAGCCGGAGCGGGTGAGGGAGGAGGCCTTCCTTAAAAAATTCCGTATCCTTGCCCCCGATATGGTGGTCCTGGTCGCTTTTGGCCAGATCCTGCCCAAAGCCATTATCGATTTCCCGCAAATGGGCTGCCTGAATGTCCACCCCTCATTGCTCCCTAAATACCGGGGGGCGGCACCGATGAACTGGAGCCTGATCCGGGGCGAGACCAAAACGGGGGTAACCATCATACTCATGGGTGAGGGTGTCGACTCCGGTGACATCCTCCTTCAGGAAGAAACATCCATCGGATCTGAAGAAACTTTTGAAACCCTCCATGATCGCCTGGCGGTCCTGGGGGCGGACCTGCTCGTCCGAACGATTGAAATGATCGTCGAAGGCAACGCTCGGCGCGTTCCGCAGGATCATTCCCAGGCTACCTTCGCCCCGCGACTGAAAAAAGAAGACGGTCTGATTAACTGGAGCAAGACTGTGGCGGACATCGTGAACCTCATCCGCGGACTGTCCCCCCAACCGGGGGCTTATACATATCTGGACGGAAAAAAATTGAAGATCTTGAACGCGGTGGGGGAAGAAACGGCGAAGGGAGGCCTTCCGGGGAAAATTGCCGCGGCAACGGAAAAAGGGTTGCCCGTCCAGGCGAAAGACGGCATTGTTTATCTTCAGGATGTCCAGCTGGAAAACAAAAAAAGAATGCCGGTCGGGAATTTTCTGCGGGGCTATCGGATCGCGCCGGGGACGGTGCTGGAATAAAATAAATGGCGAGGATGGATTTATTCCCTTTGACCTCACTGGGGCTCAAAATCTTTTTCCGACCACGATTCATCTCGCTACGCTGCTGTTTTTTATGGGGACAGTTTTAAAAACTGTCCCCATAAAAAACGCCTCAAACATTGCCCCCGGCGGGCGCTCCGCTGCGATGGCATGATACCCGGAAAAATCTTGCATTCGCCCTGATAAAGTCAAAGGGAATAAACCCGTATTTTTTATTCAGAGACAAGAAGGCGATGAAGGATCTTTAACAAAAATTCCCCGGCTTCCGAAACCTACACCCCCATCTAGCATAAGGAGGTTATTATGAAAAGCAGGCGTTTTGTCGATTTAAGCATTTGTATCGAGGGAGGATTGCCAAGCGATCCCCCCGGTATGATCCCGCAGGTGGACTATACGGACCATGAAAAAGGCTGTGAATCCATGCTGAATTATTTCCCCGGTGTCAAAAAGGAAGACCTTCCCGGGGGATTTGGCTGGGCCGTTGAGCAAATCACCCTGTCGACACACAGCGGAACCCATCTGGATGCCCCCTACCATTACCACCCCAAGATGGACCGGGGCAAACCGGCGGCGACGATCGACGAGATTCCTCTGGAGTGGTGCTTTTCCGATGGCGTTCTTCTGGATTTTCGCCATAAAGGCGACGGTGAGGGAATTATGGTCGAAGACGTTAAAAAAGAACTCGATCGGATCGAATACGAGATCAAGCCCCTGGATATCGTTCTTGTCCAGACCGGTGCGGAAAAGGCCTGGGGAAACCCGGAGTATCTGGTCACCGGCGCCGGCATGACCCGGGAGAGCACCCTGTATCTGACGGAAAAAGGCGTCCGCGTCGTCGGCATCGACGCCTGGAGCTGGGACCGGCCGTTGCCTTTAATCGCCAAGGAGTTCCAGGAAAAGGGCGATCCGAAGGTGATCTGGGAGGCCCATTTCGCCGGTATTGAGATCGGTTACTGCCATATGGAAAAAATGGCCAATCTGTCCGCCATCGGCCGGCCTCACGGCTTTCAGGTCTGCTGCTTTCCCATCAAGATCAAACGCGCATCGGCGGGTTGGGTCCGGCCGGTCGCGATTGTGGATGAGTAATGAACCCTCAAATCCTTAGACCTTATTTTAAATGAATACACCCCGTTCGATTGCCGTCGACATCCTATGTCGGATTGAGGAAAAGGGGGCCTACGCGGAACCCCTTCTGGATGAGGTGCTTTCCGATCAAATTCTTTCCAATGCGCAAGACCGGCGGCTCCTGACACAGATCGTCTATGGAACACTCCGCATGCAGGGCCGTTTGGACTGGATCATCGCCAGGCTCTACCGGGGCCGTGTCATTGATTTGGATGGCAATGTCCGAAACATTATCCGGATGAGTCTGTACCAACTTTTCTTCACCCATAGAATTCCGCAGTTTGCCATCGTCGATGAGGCGGTAAAAGTAACAAAAGAATTAAATGCGAAGGCGGCGGGCCTGGTCAATGCCGTCCTGAGAAATGCCATCCGGAAAGGATGGGGGATTGCTTACCCGGACAGCAAGGAATCTCCCGCCTTATATCTGAGCGTGTATTATTCCCATCCGCTCTGGCTTGTGGAAAAATGGCTCGTCCTGTTCGGCTTTGAAGAAACAGAAGCCGTGTGCCGGGCGAATCTTGAAATACCCCCCGCCGCCGTCCGGGTGAACCGCCTGAAGACGACCCCGGAAGAGGCAATCAAAGACTTGAGGGATGAAGGCTTCGAGGTCGTGCCGGCTGCAATCTCACCCGATGGCCTCATCCTGATCAAACAACCAAAATCCCTCCGTGAAGCAGCGATTTTCCGGAAAGGGCATGTGCAGATGCAGGATGAGGCTTCGCAGCTGATCTCACACCTGGTCGCCCCGGAAGCCGGGGAGAGGATTCTCGATCTTTGCGCGGGGACGGGCGGCAAAACGAGCCATCTGGCGGAAATCATGAAGAACAAGGGAGAGATCATTGCCGTGGACATTAACGGCCGAAAATTGGAACGTTTGCAGAATAATGCCAAGCGTTTGGGGGCTAACGTTGTCAGAACTCTCCAAGGAGATGCTGCCGGTCCGTTGGTGATCGATCCTCACGTAAGATTTGATAAAATATTGATAGATGCGCCCTGTTCGGGGCTCGGCACGTTGCGGCGAAATCCGGAAATCAAATGGCGCATCATGCCCCAGGCTATTAAAAAATCCGCGGCCCTTCAAACACATCTTATCAAGAACGCCGCCCGGTATTTAAAAGACGGGGGTATTTTAATCTATAGCACCTGTACCAATCTGCCGGAAGAAAATGAAGACATCATCACCGATTTTATGGAGAATAACAGGGTGTGCCAACAGCTCCGGCCACCGGAAACCACTCCACCGGACTTGGTCAGCGAGCGGGGCTTTTTCAGAACAAAAACGCATCTTTGCGGTGCGGACGGATTCTTTGGCGCAATTTTAAGTTGTTGATCAGGCAGGAATTCGTTTCGATGCCTTTCGCTTAGCGGAAAAAATAATATGCAAAGTTACAGGGATATGTCATGTCGTGGGAATTATTATTAATAGATCAAGGTTGACTTTACCAAAACAATAATGATATTTACGGCCTCGTCTCGTTTCGAGATTCGAGGTACGAGAATCAAGGTGCCAGGAGAAAGGTTTGAGGACATTATGTTTATAGAGCAGATGCAAGTGGGGAATCTGGCGGTACTCGCCTATATTGTGGGCGATCGGGAAAACAAGGTCGGTCTGGTCATTGACCCGGCGGCGGATGTGGATGATATCATTCAAGCGGCGGACAAAAATAAGATTCAGATCCAATATATCGTCAACACGCACGGCCATGTGGATCACATCTCCGGCAATGCGGAGATGCAGAAAAAAACCGGCGCAAAAATCATTATCCATGAGGACGATGCCCCGATGCTGGCTTCCACACCGACGATGATGCTGCGGATGTTCGGGGGCAAGCCCTCACCGCCCGCGGATATCACCGTAAAGGATGGAGACGTCATCACGGTGGGAGATGTTTCTCTGCAAGTCATCCATGTTCCGGGCCATTCGCCGGGCGGCATGGCGCTCTATACGGACGGATATGTCTTTACCGGCGATACGCTGTTCGTTGAAGCGGTAGGCAGAAGCGACCTGCCGGGCGGTTCGTGGCCTGTCATGCTCAAGTCCATTCAAGAAAGACTCCTGACACTGCCGGATGAGACCGTCGTGCTGCCGGGACACAACTATGGCAGAACGCCGACATCGACCATCGGCCACGAAAAGCAATATAATCCATTTTTATAAAAACAATGGAATGAACGGTTATGGGACCACAAGGTTTGATGAAAACGGATTGCCCGCAATTAAAACTATTGAATCGGGGAAAAGTCCGCGATATCTATGACCTGGATCAATACCTCCTGATTGTGACGACAGACAGGATTTCCGCGTTCGATGTTATTATGCCCAACCCGATTCCCGGGAAAGGCGAAATCCTGACCCGCATGTCCGTCTTCTGGTTCAGACGGATGGAAAACATCATCGGCAATCATATTATCTCAACGGAACCGTCCGACTACCCGGAACCATGTGCCCCATACCGGGATATGCTGGCAGGAAGAAGTATGCTGGTTAAAAAGGCCAGGCCTCTGCCTGTTGAATGCGTCGTCCGCGGATACCTGAGCGGGTCCGCCTGGAAAGATTACGGCGTCAATAAAACCGTCAGCGGCATCAGGTTTCCGGACGGGTTAAAAGAATCGAGCAAACTTCCGGAGGCGGTATTCACCCCTTCAAGCAAGGCCCCGGAAGGCCGGCATGATGAGCCGATTACCAAAGAAGATATGGAAAAGCTGATAGGTGAGGACCTGACGGCGAAGATCATTGAGGTCAGTCTGGCTATCTATAAGAAGGCCGTCGAAATTGCCGATAAGGCCGGCATCATCATTGCGGACACAAAAATGGAATTCGGCATGACGGCAGGCGGATTGATCCTCATCGACGAGCTCCTCACGCCCGATTCTTCAAGGTTTTGGCCTAAGGATGATTATGAAGAAGGAAGGTCTCAGAAAAGTTTCGACAAGCAGTTTCTCCGGGATTACCTGCTTTCGTTGAATTGGAATAAAAAACCGCCTGCGCCGCAGCTCCCTGACGATATTATCCATAAGACCCGGGAAAAGTATGCAGAAGCCCTCAATCGTCTGGTTCAGTAGAGCCGTCGGCCTGCCTTGACAAATCATAAAACATTATTATTAATGAGTATGATGCTTTTTATGATCTGCGGAGTTGCATGCAAAAGTGAAACTGCCTGATTATCGAGAAAAACAACGGATCTTATATATCACCAAGAAACCTGCAACAGCACTTATTGCCTATGGGGATCTTTGCCTGGAAGCAAACCGCATCTTCGACGCCATCGAATTCTATCAAAAAGCCGGTCATAATCCGGGACTGGAAAAAATCAAAGATTTCGCCCAGCAAAACGGTGATATGATGATTTTTCAACAGGCCACGAAAGCCCTGAAACAGGAAACCTCCAATAGTGACTGGGACGAAATCGGTCGGCAGGCCATTCAAAAAAAGAAGTATACCTTTGCCCGGTCGGCCTTCGAAAAAAGCGGAAACACCGCTATGCTCGATCAAATCAACGAAATACTTAAATCGGGAGAGGCACAATAGTCCGTCATGAGAAATGATTATTACACGGTTCTGGGCGTGGAAAGAGACGCCTCCCTCGAAGAAATTAAAAAGTGTTATCGAAAACTGGCCATGCAGTATCATCCCGACAGGAACCCGGGGAATAAAGAAGCCGAAGAAAAGTTCAAAGAAGCCGCCGAGGCCTATGAAGTCCTTTGCGACAGTGAAAAAAGGCAGATCTATGATCGTTTTGGTCATGAGGGTCTTAACGGCATGGGCTTTAGAGGCTTTTCCGGCGTCGACGATATTTTTTCCAGTTTCAGTGATATCTTCGGGGATATTTTTGGATTCGGCGGCGGCCGGTCGAGATCAAGAACGGCGGCACGTCCCGGAGCGGACCTGCGCTACGACCTTGAAATATCTTTTATGGAAGCCGCTTTTGGAACGACCAAGGATGTCGATATCCAGAAATATGAAACATGTCAGGAATGTAACGGTACCGGGGCCTTGCCGGGAACCGCTCCGGAAACCTGCCCCCGTTGTCGGGGCAGAGGTCAGGTGACGCAGACCAGCGGTTTTTTCAGCATCAGTTCGACCTGTCCCCAGTGTCGTGGGGAAGGGCGGATTATCACCGATCCCTGCCGGACATGCCGGGGCACGGGCCGTTCATTGATGAAAAAGACCGTTTCGATCAAGATACCGGCCGGCGTTGAACCGGGATCGCGTTTGAGGCTCCGGGGCGAAGGCGAACAGGGTGATTTCGGCGGCCCCTGGGGCGATCTCTATGTTTTCCTGGATGTCAAACCGCACGAGTTCTTTCAAAGAAGTCAGGACGATGTCGTCTGCCGTATGTCCATCTCACTGGCGCAGGCGGCTCTGGGAGCCCGTATCGATGTGCCCACACTGGAAGGAACCGAAAAGCTGAAAATTCCCAAGGGCACCCAACCGGGAAAGCTGTTCCGTTTAAAAGGCAAAGGCATCCCCCATCTGCGCGGTTATGGCCGGGGGGATCAGATTATCGAGACAACCGTGGTCGTCCCGACGGATCTTAACAGAAAACAGGAAGCGCTGCTCAAGGAATTTGCCAAACTGCGCGGTGAATCAATCGATTGAGCCCCACCACCGGTTCGATGGTTTAGAGTATGTATCCCAGAATCTAAATTTTAAACATTTTGTTGATCCTTTTGCCTTGAACCTTTTTTCCCCCTCTTTTCTATATTCCGCCGTATTGCGTCTCAGCCAGGGCCCGGTGGAAAATCGTCGATATCAAACAGATCCATAATTTATCGAATGCCGGATGTGAAATCTTTCTTCTCCAGCCAAAATTATTGGACAATCAAAAAGACATCGTTTATAGAATGATACCCATGAAAGGGCTATTGTTGAAGATGTCAGATGCTAACATCACCAGATGAACGAAGAAGGGGGAGCTTATGTTGAAAAAACATGTTATTCTACCATTTTTTATCATGGGACTTATTTCCCTGGCCGGTTGTCCGGGGCCGTTGATCGTGGGTGGCGCAGCGATAGGAGCCGCTTCGGGGACTTATTTTTACATCAATGGAGAACTCAAGACAGACTATTATACCTCTTTCGACAAGGTTTGGAATGCCGTCGAAAAAACCATCGCGGATATGCGCGGCATCAACGTTGAACCGGCCAGGGAAATCGGGGCCGGCGTCATCAAGGCAACGATCAATGAGGAAAGCGTCCGATTCGATATTCGCTATAAGGCTAAAAATGTGACCACTGTCGCCATCCGTATCGGCACAATCGGTAACAAATTATCTTCCCAACTCATTCATGACAAGATTGCCGACAATATCAAATAGATATTAAGCGGCTTCCGCATTTTTCAGGTCAATCCGGTACGGAGTTAGATGGCTCCATGAAGAAAAAAATTGTCATCGGCGTCATACTGGGCGCTGTTCTGCTTTATCTGTCCTTTCGCGGTATCCGTTTTCAGAGCGTTGCCGATGGATTAAAGAACATCGGATATGGGTATGTTATCGCAGCCCTGCTGATCATGTTTCTCATTCAGGCATTCAGGGCTTTGCGTTGGGGTGCCATATTGGAACCTCTGGAAAAAGTCGATCAACTTTTACTGTTTGCCGTGACGAATGTCGGTTTTTTAGCCATCATAGCCATTCCGGCCAGGCTCGGGGAACTGGCACGACCTTATCTCATCAACCAAAAAACGCACATCACCCTGTCATCCGCATTGGGGACCATCCTGATCGAACGGCTGTCGGATATTTTCACGATCATGCTGATGCTGGCCGTGTCTCTGATATTTTTATCGATGCCGCCCTGGCTGGTCAAACCCGGTATTCTACTGTTTCTTACCACTATGGCCACAACGACGACCGTCGTTTTCATGGTCATGCAACCGGAGCGGTCCCTGAGGATTATCAAAAGGATTCTCGGCCTTTTGCCGGACAAATATGCCCTATTATTAAACCGTTTTGTCAGCCAGTTGATTGATGGCCTTGCCGTTATAAAAAATCCTCGCTGCCTGCTTCGAATCATTTTTTTTTCGCTTATCATCTGGTCGATTAATGTTCTCGCGATTTATTTACTGTTTTTGGCCTTTGGTTTTGACTTGTCACCTGTTGCGGCTTTTATTCTCATGGTTGTCCTGCTGGTCGGCATTACGATTCCCACGGCACCTGGTTTTATCGGCAACTGGCATTACTTCTGTATTCTGGCCCTGGGTCTGTTTGGGATAGCAAAGGCGGAGGCTCTGACTTTTGCCGTCGTTTATCATTTTTTATCGGTGGGGATTATCACAATTTTAGGCCTTATCTTTTTGCCTTTCTATTCATTTTCCTTATCCAATCTCAGGGAAAGGGACAATTAAAAATCTCTTTTGGCCGACAGCCCGAAACTTTTAAGCTTTCGGTGAAGATTGCTTCTTTCCAGACCAATCGCCTCGGCCGTTTTGGAAATGTTTCCATCATTTTCCTGTAATTTTTTCATGATATAGAGCTTTTCAAAGTCCATTTTGGCTGCCCGCAAGGAGTCGGCAATCTCGTAATCGGGTTCCTTTTCGTAGGGCTGACCGTTCGGTGTCTCTTTTCCCAATAATGGAATATCGCGGTCTGTAATGACCAACGACGGCGTCATGATGACGAGACGTTCGATTATATTTTTCAACTCTCTGACATTGCCCGGCCAGTTATGGTCCATCAATATATCAACGGCTTCATCGGTAATCGATTTTTCCTCTTCACCTTCCTTAAGGGCAAAATCCGACAAAAAGCGCTGGACCAGCAACGGGATATCTTCCTTCCGGTCACGAAGGGGCGGTATGGTAAGGGGGATGACATTGAGACGGTAATACAAATCCTGTCTGAACCGGCCTGCTTCCATTTCTTTTTCCAGATCTTTGTTGGTTGCCGCCAGAACTCGCACGTCTGTCGGAATCAATCTGTTGCCGCCGACCCGTTCGAATTTTTTTTCCTGGAGAATTCTTAATACCTTTGCCTGGGCCTTCAGGCTCATGTCGGCAACTTCGTCGAGAAAAAGGGTGCCCTCATTGGCCAAATCGAATTTTCCCCGCTTTTTTTCCGTGGCGCCGGTGAACGCCCCTTTTTCATGGCCGAAAAGTTCACTTTCGATCAGTTCCTCCGGAATGGCCGCGCAATTCACTTCCACAAAAGCATTGAAGGCCCTTTTACTTTGACGGTGGATCGATCGGGCTACCAACTCCTTCCCCGTTCCGTTTTCTCCCATGATCAGGATCCACGCATTGGTGGGAGCAACAATACCGATCATCTCTTTCAGGTCCAGAATCGCTTCGCTTTTTCCCGTCAATTCATATTCCTGAACCAGTTTTTGTTTCAGTAACCGGTTTTCCTCCTCCAATCGCAGCATATCGAGCGCATGATTGGTGACGAGAATGACTTTTTCCAAAGAAAGGGGTTTTTCAATAAAATCGAAAGCCCCAAGTTTTGTCGCCTTGACGGCGGTTTCGATGGTTCCATGGCCGGACATCATGACCACACGCAGCTGTGGATGAGTCGCTTTGATCGCCTCCAGTGTCTGAATGCCGTCCATGCCGGGCAGCCAGATATCCAACAGGACAAGATCCGGAATTTCCTCATCGATGATTCTGATGGCGTCTTCGCCGCTTCCCGCCGTCAATACCTCATAACCTTCATCCGACAGAATGCCGGTCAGGGATTGACAGATACTGATTTCGTCATCGACGACCAAGATGGTTTTTTGTGCCATAATTACAATATGTTCATCACTTTCACGCTTGATTTTCGGGAACAGGTATATCGAATGATACAATCGTGCCGCAGGGAACATTATCCCGTACACTAACCGTCCCATGGTGGTCGGATATAATAGAACTCACGATCGCCAGGCCCAAACCCGAACCGGACCTTTTCGTTGAAAAATAGGGTTCGAAAATCTTAAATTTATATTTGGATTCGATGCCACAACCGTTGTCCGCCACTTCGACATAAGCCCTTTGGGAAGTCGTATCAAAAAAAGTCCTGACTTCAATCAGGTTATGATCGTTGTTGACGGCGGCCACGGCATTATCCAGAAGATTAATCATAACGCGCTTGATTTTCTCCGCGTCGATATTCAGTTTTGGTATCTCCGTTCCTTGAGAAAAATTGAAAGTAATATCTTTATGGGCGTCCTGGAACAGCGACACGGAATCCGTTATCACCTGATTCAAATCGTTCATTGCCGGATTGGTGACGGGCATCCTGGCATATTTTGAGAATTCATTCACCAGATTTTTCAAGACCTCCACCTGATCGATAATCGTTTTGGTACATTCATGAAAGACGGCCCCGTCTTCGCCAAGCATATCGGCGTACTTCCTTTGCAATCTTTGGGCCGATAATTGTACCGGCGTTAGAGGATTTTTAATCTCATGGGCCATTCTCCTAGCAACCTCCCGCCAGGCCGCAGCCCGCTCAACCATTTGCAGCTGTGTTAAATCTTCAAACACCACCACCATGCCCATGTCGTTTCCCTCATCGTCCGCGATCATTGTTGTCGTCATCAGGACAGTGATGGACCTATCTTTCAGAGTGAGTTCAACCTGTCTTTCTATAAAGCCGCTTCCATTGTCTTTAATATCCGTCAAAAGTTGTCTGACCATGTCCAAATGTTCGGAATCCAGCACCTCTTCATAATGCCGATACAAAACCATGTCTGTTTTAATCCCGAACATTTTCTCCGCGGCCCGGTTGATCGTTGTAATAAAGCCGTCCTTATCAACGGATATGACACCCGCTGAAACATTGCGTAAAACCGTTTCCATGTATTTTCGCCGACCGTCAAGATCGATGTTGGCTTGCTCAAGATGTTCGCTGCTCTTTTTTAAATCCTTGGTCATCTGATTGAAAGATTCGACAAGAACGCCGATTTCATCCTCGGCAATGACATCGATTTGGTGATCGAGGTCTCCGGCGGCAATTTTTCGGGTTGCGTCCGCCAGATCCTGGATCGGATCCGTAATGCCTCTGGCCAGAAAAATACCAAACCAAATAGATGAAAAAATGATCAGGAGGGTGACAAGAAACAGGGTGACAATATAACTCAATTTAATCGGATTTTTAAGGAGGCTCAACTGGGAGTATTCTTCTGATGCCCTCGAAATGAAAGCCATTTTAGTATCCAAATTCTTGGGAAGAGGATAACTGACGACCACCACGCCGATCACAGCCTGGGTTCCTGCCGCGGAATAGATCGGCGCCAAGCCCCTGATAATATCGCCTGTATCCGATGGATTGACGGAAGAAACCTCCTTCCCCGAATAGACCTCTTCGAGAATTTTGGGGGAAAGAATGGTCGGTTTTACATTCGAATCGTCGAATGCACCGACAAGAAGATTTACCGGGCGATTATCAAGGTATATTTCAATCGATCCGATATTGTAGCTTTTTTGTCGTTGCTCAAGAAGCGATTTTAAGTAATCGACTCTTTCCTGCTCGTATAGCCGGTTGTTCGTTATATCCGCGCTGATCTGCCGCGCATAATATTTCGCGTAATCGGCCCGTTGCTGGTAATACATTTGGGCCACCTCAACCGTGCTGTTCAGGGCGCTGCCGATTTTCAGGTTGAACCAGTGATCAATGCTGTACGACAGGAAGTTAATCGCGACAAGAAACAGGATAACCGTCGGAATTAAAGACAAGCCCACAAAGGCGGCCACCAGTTTTGTTCGCAGCTTCGATCCGATAATGCCGTGCCGGAGGTCAAAAATCAGTTTAACGACATTGCGGATGATCAGAAAAATAAGCAGCAGGATCAGGACAATATTGATATTGATCAATCCAAAGATCAGAACATTATTGCCGACGGGTAAAAATGCGCTCTGGCGGGAAAGATGATTCTCAAGAAAAGAAAGAAATACGATCATCAAGAGGGTAATAATGATCGCAATACGCTCCCGCCGGCGTTTTTTTGCTTCTTGTATATCAAGATTAACATTTTTTTTCGAAGATTTCGTCATGACTAATACGTAATTCTCTGTTTAGGCGACCAGTCTGTCTTAAAGTCGCCCAGGGATGCGAAAAAGAAGATATATCGCATAATGGACTGCGGCCGATATTTTTCCAGTTTCGCTTTGATTCTGACATAATACACGTTCCCCCTGGTCAGCTCGCTGATGGGCGCAACAGCTATTCCGCTTAACTCGGACATGACTCTTTGAGCGCTCTCGAAATCCTGAAAAACGGCTGCCGGCCCATTATCTACTGAAAAAACAGAGAATGTTTGCTTAACGTTATCGTATTTTATGGTATGTTTTACGGTGATGCGAGAGATTTTTTTATCAAACCACCCGGGGACTTCCTCATAAGTCTTCAACGTAAAAGTAAATGTTGTAGGAACTCCGGCCAAGATGGCAGATTTCATATCTTCAGTAAAACTGTTTTTTAGAACTGCGTAAACCACCAAGTCTGTTTTATTGTATAAAACGCGAACATCATGGATTTTAACGGGCCCCGTTGCGAGGCCGGCAGGGACTATCAGTACCATGCCTAAAAAAATAAGAATAATTAAAAAAGAAAAATATTTAGCCATGTCTGCCCGTTGTTACTGAATTTTTCAGTAAAGTAACCCCCGGCCACCTGAACATCACAAAAATGGTAACCAAACATCAAGTTATAGAATTTTCTATTGTTTTAACTTTTTGAGGGCTATACTAAAAAACTACAGAACAAAAAGCAAGCGCTATTTAAAGGAGAAAAAAAGGGGAGGACTGAACGGAGCGGCGAGGCACCTAAGCCGATGAAAACTGGTGTTTCATCCAGGGTCACTGCCGGACGTCACACTTTTCTTGCAAAGCAATAGAAATCAACATGTCGATATCCATGAGGCGTTCATCTATGCATTTAACGGGGCTGATATTGGCGATGGGGCATGGAAAAAGGGTGATTGGCCCTCTACCGGCCGCTTGTTTTTATAGCGCCGGACGATTTCCCAGTTATCTTTATGGGAAAGCAGTTCCTGAAGGAGGGAGTTATGAAGTTTATGTCCCGATTTATAGGCGATTAAGTGGCCGAGAATCGGCATGCCGATCAACGACAAATCACCAATGGCATCCAGGACTTTATGCTTGACGAACTCGTCGGGACATCTTAATCCTTCTTTGTTGATAATTTTTTCTTCGTTCAGAACGATGGCATTTTGTAAAGAACCGCCCAAAGCTAATCCTTTTGCCTGAAGATACTCAACATCTTTGAGAAATCCAAAGGTACGGGCGATACATATATCCTGTTCGTAAATGTCTTTAGAAAAAAACATATGATAAGATTGCTCGCCGATCAGGGGGTGATCAAAATCTATTTTGTAGGTTATCTGGAAATCGGGCGATGGTATGATCGATACCGTTCCCTCTCCGTCCGTAACCGTGACCGGCTTTTTGACCACCAGCCATTTTCTGAATTTTTTTTGGATTTTTATGCCGGCTTCATTTAAAAGCTTAACAAACGGAAGGGCACTACCGTCCATAATGGGAACTTCGGCCGCGTCCAGTTCCACAATAGCATTATCGACGCCCATACCACGAAACGCCGACATCAGATGTTCGATTGTCGATACGGATGTGCCGTTATTACCTATTGTGGTTGCGAGAGTCGTGTCGCTGACATTGCCGATATGAGCTTTTATTCTGCTTCCACCGTTTTCGTTCCTGCGAACAAAGATAATCCCTTCATCCGTATTGGCGGGTTTTATAATCATGCCAACCTTCTTTCCGGAGTGCAAACCGATGCTGTGGCATGTTATTTCTTTTTTGATGGTACGCTGTAAAGACATGATCAACCCATTCCGTGATTATTTTACTCTGTATGACACCAAGCGGAAAATCGAATTTCGGCGTTTACAAAAGCAACTTTTATACCATTAATATGCTTTTGTGATGACTTCGTGTTATAAGATCATAAGATGCTGATAACAGAAGCTATTTTAAATAGCCCCTCGTTGGTTTAGGCCCTCCTCTAATCTATTTTTTACGATTATGCAAAGGTTTTTTGTATCAGAATCGACACAGGCATAGGTAAATTAGGTACCCCGGGGTAAAGGAATATAGTGAAGTATTTCACTTTATAGCGATTCGAATATCTATTTCCTTCGATAAGAAATGGTCCGATTAAAAAGCTTGAAGATTAACATTCCCTGAAGTAAAAAGATATCGTGTAAGGGGCACGGGACAAAAGGTTCAAGTGATCGTCAACAATCAGGAGGTTGACCTTGTTTAAATCCGGGTTTATCGGCATTGTCGGAAGGCCAAACGTGGGTAAATCAACTCTTCTCAATGCCCTGATGGGTGAGAAGCTTGCCATTGCCACCCACAAGCCCCAAACAACCAGGAACCGGATCATGGGAATCAAAAATGTCCCGGACGGACAAATGATTTTCCTCGATACGCCGGGTATTCATAAAACATCCTCGCCTCTGAACCGCTCGATGGTGAAGACCGCCGTGGAAACTTTCGGGAATGCTGATTTGCTTTTGCTGCTGGTTGAAGCAAACACCGGTGTTCATAAAGAAGACCTGTTCATTATTAAAAGTCTTGAAAATAGCAGATTGCCGGTCATCCTGATTATCAATAAAATCGACTTGATTGAAAAAACCTGTCTCCTCCCCCTGATCGACCAATTTCGGCAGCTTTATCATTTTATCGACATCATTCCCCTGTCCGCGCTGAAGGGCGATGGCGTTTCTATTCTGCTTGACGCGGTCTATCGGCTTCTGCCTGAAGGTCCCGCCTTTTTCCCCGAAGATATGATTACGGACCGATCGGAGCGTTTTATCGCCGCCGAGATCATCCGGGAAAAGATCATTCTTTTAACTCACCAGGAGATACCGTATGTGACGGCGGTCATGGTGGATGCTTTCAAGGAGGACGAACAGAAAAACTTGATTCATGTTCAGGCGACCATCCATGTGGAGAAAGCTTCACAAAAGGGCATCATAATCGGTAAGAAGGGAGCCATGCTGAAGCAAATCGGTATGGCGGCCAGAAAGGATCTGGAGATTTTTTTTGCGGCCGGAATATTTCTTGAATTATTTGTTCGGGTGCAGAAAGATTGGACTCATGATAATAAGATGCTTGAAGAGTTCGGGTATATAGGAAAGTCTTAAAAAATGGAAACGAAAATCCAGCATATCCTTTTTTATTCGGATGCCCTGGCTTCATTTGACTACGGCGCAAACCATCCTTTTAAACCGGAGAGAGCGAAACTGTTCTATGAACTGCTTAACCGCTATGCCCTCATCTTCGAGCCGAATCAAAAGATCATGATTCCCCAAAGGCTTGATGAAAAACTGCTTCGCTTATTTCACACCACAAAGTACATAGAACTTTTGAGGCTGAGCAACTGTGGTGAATTTACCATTAATATGCTGGATTTCGGTCTCGGCAGCAGTGACAATCCCATCCTAAACGGCATCCTCGATTTTTCTCTGGAAGCGGCCGGCGCAACTTATGAAGGCACTATGATGCTTGCCCGGGGGGAGGCGGAAGTCGTCTTCAATCCTCACGGCGGCTTTCATCACGCGAGAAGCGATTTTGCCGAAGGTTTCTGCTATGTCAACGATATTGCCATTGCCATAACAGCCCTAATCAATGAGGGGCGGCGTGTGGCCTATTGCGATATCGATGTCCATCACGGCAATGGCGTCCAGGAAGCCTTTTATGAAGACGACCGGGTCTTAACGATTTCTCTGCATGAAAGCGGCCGGTCCCTTTACCCCTGGGGCGGTTTTGAGGATGAAACCGGCAGCGGCGCCGGCAAGGGGTTTAATGTTAACATACCTTTTTGTGAGGGCACCGATGACAATATCTATCTTTCCGTTTTCAATGAAATCGTACCACCTCTGATTACCGCCTATGAACCGGACATCCTGTTTATCGAATGCGGATGCGATGCCCATAAGGACGATCCGCTGGCGCATTTAAACCTTACCACCGCGAGCTATGAAACGGTCCTCTCAAAACTCAAAGATCTTTGTCCCCGGATCATGGCAACCGGCGGCGGCGGATATGATGCCCATAAAACGGCTGCCATTTGGGCCTTGTCTTGGGCAACCCTTTGCGGAATAAAAATAAAGGATTCCTTTGCCGGTCTTGTGGGAGGGATGATGTACGGCCCGGAGGCCCATGCCGGTAGTCTGGAAGATGAAGCCTTTCATGTGACGGGGCCGGAGGAAAGGCAATGCCGGCAAGAAGCCGACCGGGTTGTCGCCTACATCAGGAAAGAAATATTCCCCCTTCATGGTATTCGGGCTTAACGGCTCTATGTTTTGTTTGAAAAGATCTCATGAACCAAAGATAATATCCTGAAGGAAACAAACAATAATCGGGGCCGCTGTTAAATTTCGCTCCCGGTCGCACTGCCCATGGAGGATAACGCCATGAACTCTCAGAATATGTCACATCCGGATGATTTCAGGAAAAAATATCATGAAAAATTTGCTTCGGAAGACGATATATTTTCCCATATCCATCGGGGCGACCGGATTTTCATCAGCACGGCCTGCGGCGAGCCGCAGTACGCCTTGCAGGCCCTCATGAAATATGTTGAAACCCACCCCAAGGCCTTTGCCGAGGCGGAGGTGATGCATATCTGGACCCTGGGTGTCGCCCCCTATGCCGACGAAAAATACACGTATAACTTTCGTCATAATTCTTTTTTTGTCGGCGACAATACAAGAGATTCCGTCAACCGGGGCATTGCCGATTACACCCCCATCTTCCTTTCGCAAATTCCCTCGCTGATCAACCGCAAGCGGATTCCCATCGATGTGGCGCTGATCCAGACATCCCTTCCGGACAGGAACGGTTTTATCAGTCTGGGCATCAGCGTCGATATCTGTCGGGCCGCCATTGATAATGCCCAGATCATTATTGCCCAGATCAATGTAAACATGCCTCGGGTCCACGGCGACACCTTTATCCATATCGACGATGTCGACTTCATCATTCACCATGACGAACCGCTGCTGGAATACAATCCGGCCATTCCCGGGGATATTGCCCTGCAAATCGGCAAATACGTTTCCGAGATCGTCAATGACGGCGATACAATTCAATTGGGGTACGGCAGCACGCCCAACGCCATCTTAAGCAACATCGGTGAAAAAAACGACCTCGGTATCCACACGGAACTTCTCACCGATTCCATGGTCGAGCTGATACGGCAGGGAGTGATCAACAATTCGAAGAAAAACATCGATAAAGGGAAAACCATTGCTTCATTCTGTATGGGAACAGCTAAAACGTATCGTTTTATTGACGATAATCCAACCATCGAATTCCGGGGCATTGATTATACCAACGATCCCCGGGTTATTTGTACCATTGAAAACATGACAGCCATCAATGCCGCCTTGCAAATCGATCTGACAGGGCAGGCGACGGCGGAATCCATCGGTAAACAATTTTTCAGCGGCATTGGCGGCAGTGCCGACTTCATGCGTGGCGCTGTCTTTGCCCCCGGAGGCAAAACCATCCTGGTTATCCAGTCGACAGCGAGGGGTGGTGAGGTGTCCCGTATCGTACCCTTTCTCGACAGCGGCGCAGGTGTTACCCTCAACCGGGGAGACATCCACTATGTCGTCAGTGAATACGGAATCGCTTTCATCCACGGCAAAAACATCCGGGAGCGTGCCATGAGTTTGATCGCTATTGCCCATCCCAAGTTTCGCCCCGAATTAATCGAAGAGGCCAAGAAGCTTAATCTTATCTACCGGGATCAGGCCTTTATTCCCGGTAAGAAGGGAGAATATCCGGAACATCTCGAAGCGGTGCGAACGACCCGAAAAGGTCTGGTTATTCAATTTCGGCCGGTAAAGATTGACGATGAACCCCTGATCAAAGACCTGTTTTACGATCTGTCCGACAAAAGCCTGCAGCGGCGGTTCATGTCGCTGCGAAAAGACATTCCCCATGAGATGCGCCAGGAATTCGTCGTGATCGACTATACGAAGGAGATGGTCATTCTGGCAACTATCGAGGAAAGCGGCCGGGAAATCGCCGTGGGGATGGGTCAGGCCATCAAGGACGTCAACACGCAGACGGCGGAAGTGGCCTTTGCCGTTCGGGATAATTACCAGGACATGGGCATCGGAACGGAGCTTCTTTCTTATCTAACCATCCTGGCTCAGAAAGAAGGTCTCCAGGGTTTCACCGCCGACGTCCTCGTTGAGAACAAGCCCATGCTCCACGTTTTCGAAAAGATGGGTTTTGATATGGATAAAAGGGTGGAAGCCGGAGCCTATGAATTGAAAATGAGATTCAATTAAAACAGCCTTAAAGGTCTTGACTTTCATGACGAAAAGAGCCGCCATTCGGAGCCTCTTTGAGCCCCGATCCATCGCCGTTATCGGTGCCTCCGGTGATCCAAAGAAAATCGGTTACAGTATCGTCCGCAACATCGTGGACGGGGGCTACGGAGGCGACATCTATCCCGTGAATCCCAAGGGAGAGGACATCCTGGGATTGAAGACCTACCGACGGATTGAAGACATCAATGGAGCCATTGATCTGGTGACGGTGGTCATTCCGGCAGGGGGCGTCGTTGACGCTATCCGGCATTGCGCCGCCAGAGGCGTGAAACATGCCCAGATCATCACCTCCGGTTTTTCCGAAGCGGGCAATGCCGAAGCGGAGCGGGAAATGGTCCGCATCGCCCGCGCGAACGGTATGCGCATCCTGGGGCCCAACATATTCGGCCTCTATTCGTCAGCGGCTGCTCTCAATGCCACTTTTTCCGCCACCGGCATTAACGCCGGTCCTGTGGCGATCATTACCCAGAGCGGCGCCCTGGGCATTGCCATGATCGGCCGGGCCGCCGTGGACAATATGGGCCTCTCGGCCATTGTTTCTCTGGGCAACAAATGCGACATCGACGAGGCCGACCTCCTGACATACCTCATCGGTCATAAGCCGACCAGGGTTATCCTCCTTTATATTGAAGGCGTAAAAAAAGGTGAACGCTTCCTTAAAGTGCTGCGTCAGGCTACAGTCAGAAAGCCGATTCTGGCCATCAAATCGGGACGTTCCCGCAGGGGCGCCCTAGCGGCCGCGTCCCATACCGGCTCTCTGGCCGGATCGGACGCCGTCTTTGAAGCGGTTATGAAACAATGCGGCGTTATACGGGCCGAAAACCTTGACGAGGCTTTTAACTGGTGCAAATTCCTGGCCGCCAGCCCTCTGCCGAAAGGAAACCGCAGCGTCATTATTACCAACGGCGGCGGTATCGGCGTGATGGCGACGGACGCCTGCGAAAAGTACGGCGTCGACCTCTATGACGATCAGGAGATCTTGACGGAAGTCTTCGCGCCGGTGACACCATCCTTTGGCTCCACCAAGAATCCCGTTGACATCACCGGCGGAGCCGACTCCGACGATTATAAGAAGGCCCTGGCCGCGCCGGCTGAAAGCACGTTCATGGACGCCACGATGGCGCTGTACTGTGAGACGGCCGCCTTTGATTCGGAAAACCTGGCGGCCATGATCGCCGACACTTACGAACACCACAAAAAGAGGCACAAACCCATCACGTATGCAGCTATCGGCGGCATTCATGTGGAGGAGGCCGTCCAGTCGTTGAAGAAATTGAACATCCCCCTTTTCTCCGATGTCTATGATGCCGTGTCCTGCCTGGGCATCGCTTATCGTTACAGCAATTATCTGCGCGACCGGACCGACGAGACGGAAGAAGCGGACATCGACAAAGACGGGATCAACCGCATTATTGACGGAGCTCTCAAAGATAACCGGACCTTCCTTTTGGCCAATGAAGGCATCGCCGTCCTCCATGCGGCGGGAATCGATGTTCCCGAAAGCCGGATCGCCCGAAATATTTCCCAGGCCGTCGCCTTTGCCGAACAAATCGGTTTCCCCGTGGTCATGAAAATCGTTTCCCGTCACATCCTGCATAAAAGCGATGCCGGCGGCGTCGCCCTCGACCTGCTGTCGCGCGAGGAGGTTATCGACGCCTATGAAGCGATTATGCAAAATGTTAAAGGCCATAATGCCCAGGCGGTGATCGACGGCGTGGAAATCACCAGAATGGTGCTCGCGGGCATGGAAATGATCGTCGGCGCCCGTCTCGATCCGTCCTTTGGTCCTATTGTCATGTGCGGTCTGGGCGGCATCTATGTGGAAGTGATGAAAGATGTCGTCTTTCGGGCATTGCCCCTCAATAGAAAAGAAGCGACGGCCATGTTGAAGGAAATCCGCTCATTCCCGCTCCTTCTGGGTGTCCGGGGGGAGGTAAGAAAAGATATCGAAGAAGTTATCTCAACGATTATCAAGGTCGGCACAGTCATTAACCATTGCCGGAGGATTACGGATATCGAAATCAATCCGGTCGTCGTTTATGAACAGGGTGGCGGGCTTAAGGCTGTGGACGCCAGAATCCTGATTAGACACAAGGAGGAAGAGGCATAAATGAATACCTATCTTATCGCTTCAACGCGTGAAAATGCCGGGAAAACCAGCTTCATTATGGGACTGGCGGCAGCGCAAAAAAAGCAATACAGTTATCTGAAACCGTTTGGCGACCGTTTAATCTATCAGCGGAAAAAAAACTGGGATTATGATGCCAGCCTGATCATTAGATTATGGGGACTGGACTTGGATCCCGACAGCATCACGCTCGGCTTTAATCACGCCAAACTCCGCTATATCCATGATGAAAGCAGCGTCAGACGAATCATCGGTGAAATGATAAAAAACGCATCCGCCGATACGGAGGTCCTTTTCATCGAAGGCGGCAAAGACTTCCGTTACGGGGCATCCGTATCGCTGGATTCTCTGACCCTGGCTTGCTGTTCAGGCGCCGAGGTAATTGTCGTTGCCTCCGGAGAGGATGATGTTATTTTGGATGATATCCATTTCATCCATAAATATTTTAATCTGTCCGACTGTCGTCTTCGTGGCGTCGTCATCAATAAGATTCGTGATCCCGAAGATTTTAAGGAAACCCATATGAAGGACCTTGCCGGCTTGGGCATCCCGGTCCTGGGCGTCATTCCCTATGAAGAGCGTCTGACCCATTATTCCATGCATTATCTTGCCGATGCCCTTTTCGCCAAGATCCTGGGCGGTGAAAAGGGACTGGGCAATGTCGTGAAGCATGTTTTTGTAGGGGCCACGTCCGCGGAAACCTGCATGAGAAATCCCGTGTTCAACCGGGAAAACAAACTGATTATTACCAGTGGGGACCGGGATGACATGATCCTTGCCGCCCTGGGCAGCGAAAGCGCCGGGGTCGTCCTGACGAACAACATCATTCCTCCTTCCAACATCATTGCGATGGCTCAGGAAAAGGGCATTCCCCTGCTTTTGGTCGCCCACGATACCTTTCAGGTAGCGAAGCAGATTGACGGTCTGGAAGCGCTCATCACGCCTGAGGATACCGACAAAATCGCCATCCTGGCCAATCTGGTTGAAAAACACGTGGCGATTAAAGACTTGTAAGAAATGAATGTAAGGACTTTATGCTTGATTTCGAGTGAAAAATTGATATGATCCGAAAAACGACACGTAGAATGCAGTGATCCGAAAAAAAGGAGTGATTCTGGAAATGACGAGTGCGGTTTTAATGGCCGGTTACAACAATGTACGCGAAGTGAAAAAATACAGCCGGATTGTTGCCGAACATTACGGTGAGAAATACATTGAATCCGGTTATAAACCACTCAGAGAATTCACGTCCATCATCGACGGCAAGCCCGTCAGCAAGCCGCTGATCCAATATACGCTGGAGGTGTTGTTCGACTGCGAAGCCATCAGTGAAATTATCATTGTCGGCCACCAGACTTTGCTAGAACAACGGTTGGGGGATTTCATCAACCGTTATGACAAAAAGTGCGTCATTCTCAATCAAGATGCGCCGCTCATGCAGGACGTCATCAAGACCTTTCATATCACCGACGGCAAGTTCAGGCATAGCTCTTTGGCCGGAAACGTCATCAAGGGCTATGCCGCAACGAAAGCTTATCAATTGAAAAAGCACGCCCTGTTTATCGCGTCCGATTCGCCGCTGACGACCAAGGAATTCATCAGTCGCTTCGCGGAATTGACTGATTTGTATGAGTCGGAGGCAGATCTTATTGTGCCGGCGGTTCTGCTGGACAAAGAGAAAGACAAGCTCGGCAGGCTTCCCCTTCTTCTCATTAACGACACGGCGTTTCAATTCCCCGGCCGAACCGATAAGTTCGGGCGGCAGGGTTTTCGCCTTTCATCTCTCCTGTCGGCTAATCCTTTCAAACTGAATGTGGCCGGTGCCAATACGGCTTACAATATCCGCAAACTGCTCATGCCGAAGGCCCAGCTGGAACTTTTTCGAATTACCCGAAAGCTGGGATACCCCAATGTGTATTCCAAATATTTCGTCAAGAAAGACTTGCGCATCAGCGAAGTGGAAGAAATCTTATCCGTATTCTTTCGGGGTCATCTCAAGATCGTTCCCATGGAAGGCCTGGAGGCGACGTACGATTATGACGGTACCGATCATGAATTTCAGGCCATATCTCGAATGTTAACATCCGGGAAAAAGACAAAACGCTAACGGTTATTATACAGCCAATTCGCTACCCGACGGATATCTTCCCTATTCGAAGATGACAATACGGTTTCGCCCTGTCGCCTTGGCCCGATAGAGGGCCTCATCAGCACGCTTGATGAGATCTTCCTCTTTTTCACCTTTTTTTAAAGAAGCTGCGCCGATACTGACGGAAATATTGACGATTTTGCCCACCCGCGGAAAAAATGAAACACCCGCAACGGCCTGCCGTATTCGCTCCGCCGCATGGAAGCCGTCTTTGATATCCGCCCCGCTAAGGATCACCGTAAATTCCTCACCGCCGTATCGGCAGGCGATATCGCTTTGGCGGGAGCATTGGATCATAATGCCGCCTATTTGCTGCAAAACTTTATCTCCCTCTACGTGTCCATAGGTATCGTTGAATTGCTTGAAATGATCCACATCGATCATCAAAAGGGTTAATGCAACGTCCAACCGCTGGGCCGTTTCGATTTCACCGGCGAGTCGCGCCAGCATGTAGCGATAATTATAAAGGTTTGTCAGGCCGTCACGCAACATCATCTCCTTGAGACGGCTTTCACGGATTTCGAGCTCTTCCTTCTGCACCCTCAGGGTCCTTATTCGTTCCGCCAGTGCTAATGAGAGCAGTATGGCCTCAAAGGCCGAACCGATGGCCAGGGTATAAAGGGCCGCAAAACTCCGTTCAATCAGAATGCCGCCGATGGCATACAGCGTGATACCCGCCAGTAAAACGCTCCAGGCAATCAGATAATACCAGGCGGGACGGAAGCCCTTGCGGATACAGAGGACGGCGGCGGTAAAACCGAGGACCGATCCGACGGGACAGAGAAGGTTGTTGATAATATTGGTCAGTCGGTCAAATTGAAAGAGCCCGGAAAGGATCATCCCCAGGGCAACGATGATGACGACCCGAATCACGCGGTCCAGCCGGGGGGTGTTCCGGGGCGTGTCCAGGAATATTCTGACGAAGATGATGCTCCAAAGCCAGACATTTCCCAAAATGACCCAGAACAGCGTCTGGTGGATCGATGGCGGGATTTCAAACAACACCGTCAACTGACCGTAACCGAAGAGGAGGTGAAGCAGCATGCTGGCCATATAGATGATATAATATAAATAAGCCCGGTCTTTGAGAAAAATGAGGAGGCACAGGTTATAGAGGATCATGGCCGCCATAATGCCATAAATGATGCCGAAGCCGAGGGTATCCAACCAAACTCTTTTTGTCATGCCTTCGACGGACCAAACCGTAACCTGCATATTGATGCTCATGACCGACTGGACACGGAGATAAATGTATTCGGCATCCGCGAAATTTTCCGGCAATTGAAGGATATAAGTGCGGAAAGGAATGTCCCGGAATGCGAAGGAACGCCCCATCCCGGTTTTCTTTACAATCCATTGGATTCCCGCCGGGCCTTGTACGTCGCTTTTAATCGGAATGTAAAAGTCGATGGATCGGATGCCGGGCTTATCGAACTCGATGAAATATGCGGGATGGACATTTCCGCCGGCTTTTTTTCCCTGATGGTCCGGGGCCTTTTTTAGCTTGAACCGGAACCACCAGGTCGACCGGGTATGGCCGATATGAATATCGTGATAGGTGTTGGGTCGAAAACGGGAATGTGTCCGGGGCGATTGAACGTCCGCCAGGGTTAATGCGCCTTCCGGGTCTTCCAACTGTTCGAGAAACGGTCCGATGACGACTTTAGTTTTTTCCGGTGAAAGGCTGGCCGTTTCTTTAGGCTGGGCCGATAGGGGACCGGCAGTCAGGATAAGAAGAACCAGGATCGTCAAAACCATGACCGGCAGGGACGCTCGACCGCGAACATTGCAAATGCTGAAAATATCGACCGTGCGTGTTTCCGTCCTGCCGATAAGCTTTTTAAAAGTTTTTGAAACCGATTGATAGCCGTAAATTAGAAACGATATAATATCAGGTAAATCCGCTTCGTTAGTGGTTCTCTGGACAAGCACCTCTGGATAGCGCATCATCTCCCCCGCTGAGCATGATCAGCTTTAGTGCGGAGTATAGGGAGATCATTCATACCTGTCAATATATTTTACTCTTGAAACATTACGACAGAATATGAAAACGTTGGCGACTTAACAAAATATTTCCGGTTCCTTCCGCTGTTGAAAGTTTTCGCTCAGCCATTGGACGACCTTTTTGATCCGAGGCGCCTCCCTAATCCGCGCGCCGCCGGGGCATTTTTTTATGCAGGCGCAACAAACGATGCACCGTTCCGCATTTGTCATGATCTCACCGTCCAGATGAATGGCCCCGGTGGGGCAGACATCGACACAGGTTTCGCATTGTGAACACAGGTCCGTATCGGTATATGGCGAGATACCGGACGGTGCCCGGTATTCTCGATACGGAAAATTGCCGGGGACACGAAGGGCTTTTCGTTCGTCGGGTGCGTTCATATTCCGTAAGCAGTTTGCAATAGCGGTTCCAAAGCCCTGCGCTTTTTCCAGGTCCTTTTGATCGGGACGGCTAATGGCGATGGGCGCATGTTCGTTCGCAAAAGAATGCTCTCCGATAAAGGCTCCGCCGGCTATAGGAATGAAGCCGTTTTCGCTGACCAGATCCCGAAGCTCCAGGAGGGAATCGTCATAAGCGCGGTTTCCGTAGACGACGACAATGACGGCGGGCATGCCGCTGCTTTTTATCTTCGAAAACCGTTTCACCGCCAGGGCCGGCAGACGACCGCCGTAAACGGGAAAACCAAAAATATAGAGCGTGGGCTCACCCGGTTCGTCCGCAGGGGGACCGGAATCAGGACCCGTCAAGTTGACATCCTGAACTTTTCCTGCGCCGATGCCTTTGGCGATGGCCTTCAAGACTTTCTCTGTTGTCTGCGTCGGTGAGAAGTAGACCAGTTTGACTGAATCGATTTTCATGGTTTGCCTTTCATTTCGGCCACCTTTTCTTTATTCAAATAATATTTGCCGGTTCCGGTTTTGACGACCAGACCATCGGCGATCAGGACATTCAAGGCTCTGGGTTGCAGATTGCCCGTACCGACCCGGAAAAAGTTGCGTCTGCTGTCGGGCAGTTCGATAGCCTTGGCGGCATTGAAGGCCTTTGCCTCTTCCAGGTCGGTAATGATCCTGAAACAAAGACGCCGGATGCCCAGACCGGCCAGATACAAAGTCAGGAGATAAAAGACGATGATGGCCACAACAATGAGAATGATTTGTAAATAAACAGGCATAAGTAAATATCTTTTCTTTTAAAAATAAATATCTTAACTGCGAATATTGATTGGTCCGCAAAACAGCATCGCGGCCATGCCGCTTCAAGCATGGGGTCACCGCAGGCGGTTGATGACGCTGGCGGCATAACCGGCGCCGTAACCGTTGTCGATATTGACGACACAGACGCCGTTGGCGCACGTGTTCAGCATGGATAAAAGGGCCGCCAGGCCATTGAAACTGGCGCCGTATCCAATACTGGTCGGCACGGCGATTACAGGTTTATCGACCAGTCCGCCGATGACGCTGGGGAGGGCACCGTCCATACCGGCAACGACGATGTTGACCCGGGCGCCTTTAATGAGATCGAGATTGTGAAAAAGCCGGTGGATGCCCGCGACACCGGCATCGAAAATTCTCTCGACACGATTACCAAAAAGTTCCGCCGTAATGGCCGCTTCTTCAGCGACCGGGATGTCTGATGTTCCTGCCGTGATGCAGGCAATATACCCTTCCTGCGGTTCCATTCCTTTTTTCTTGACGGAGATGGCTTTGGGCAGGGAATGATAAACCGCATCCGGACAAATCGCTTTGATTGACGAATAAACTTCTTCACTCGCGCGTGTAGCCAGGATGTTGGAATCCCGTTCCAGCATGGCCTGAAATATGGACTTTATTTGATCTATGGTTTTACCGGGACAATAGATCACTTCCGGATAGCCGCTCCGCAGTTCCCGGTGGGTATCGATCTTTGTATGGCCGATATCCACGTAAGGCAAATTTTTCAGCAGATCAACTCCCGCGTTCACGTCTATTTGTCCGTCGCGGATATCCTCCAGTATTTTCTTCAATGAATCGGCGTTCATTCAGGCAACCTTTCTGTCTTTTCTGCACTTGCCAAATACATGAAATGATCAATTTTCGGACTTCAGGCTTTCATAAATTTCCTGGATACTGACTCCCGTTTTTTTTGCCAGTTTTTTTACGTCTTCGTATTCCGGCTTGGATTTAATTTTTTTGCCTCCGTAATAGGCGTCTTTAAAGGTAATCTGGCCGTATTTCGTTGATTTTTTCGAGAACGCTCTTTTCAGCATGGTTTTGGAAGCCCGGAAAGTTCGGAGCCCCAGAGTCGATGTCTGAAGCAGAAGAATGTTTTCGATGGCCTGCCTGGTTTCCTCGTTGCAAAGGACGCTGATTTTCACGGCCGGCCGTGATTTTTTCATGATAATGGCGGTAAGAAAGACATCCTGGGCACCGCTTTTGAAGAGCTGCTCGATAACATCTTCATAAAGCTCCGGGTTCATGTCGTCGATATTGCATTCCAGAAGCAGGGCTTCCCCCGTTTCAACATCCACTGCAGGCTTTTCTTCGTCCGTTTCTCCGAGATAGACCCGCAGGACATTGGGAATGTCCGTATCCCGGTGGCCAATGCCGTACCCTATTTTCTTCGCAATAAACCGGATGTTTTCTGTAAAGGCGGAAACTGTCGCAGACAGGATTGCAGCGCCTGTTGGTGTTGTGGTTTCAAAAGGTACAAGGCCTGATCTCATGGGAATGCCTTTGAGCAACTCCGCCGTTGCCGGTGCGGGGACAGGAAACGTGCCATGGGCGCAGGTCACGAATCCACCACCTACCTGGACGGGAGAACAAAATATTTTATCGACATTGAGATAATCGAGACAAATCGACGCTCCCACGATATCGACAATAGAATCGACGGCGCCGACCTCGTGGAAATGGACGTCATCAACGGCGGACCCGTGAATTTTGGCTTCTGTCTGGGCTAGTCTCGTGAAGATATCCAGGCTGAGGCCCTTTACATTTTCGGATAAGGTGCTTTTCCCAATGATTTGTTTTATGTTTTTGAGTGTTCGGAAATGGTCGTGATGATGTTTATGCTGCCCGTCTCCATGACCGTCTTCCGAAGCGACGATGACGTCTACCTTTGTGCCTGTAATGCCTTTTCTTTGATCCCTGCTGATTCTGATTTCATAGAGATTGACAGACAGCTTTTTCAGTTCACCGATGAGATACGTTTGGTCGACACCCAAATCAATCAAGGCCGCAAGGTTCATATCGCCGCTGATTCCGGCAAAACAATCGTAGTATAAAATTTTCATATCCGTTTCCTACGTGGACGTTTTGTCAATCACCGCCGTCATGGATAAACCGGCATGCTCGACGCCTTTGGTGGATTTTAAACGGCTGTATAGGGCTTCCATGTCGATGGCCTGCCCTCTGAACACAATAATCTCGAAACAATGATCATGATCGATATGGATGTGCTGAGTCGACAAAATGCTGTGGTGGCAGTCATGTTGAATGTCCGTCAAACGGCTGATCAATCCCCGCCGGTGATGATCGTAAACCAGGGTAATGGCGCCGGTTACGTCCCGGTTTTCCTGCCATTCTTTTTTGACCAGGGCATCTCTGATCAAATCTCTGATGGCTTCGGAACGGTTGGTATATCTTTTTTCGCCGATTAAGGCATCAAACTTTTCCAGCAGATCCTTTTCCAGCGATACCCCGAACCTGATTAAATCCGACATGGCAAAGCCTCCTGTTTTTAAAAGGTCTTATAAGTGACTAATTAGATTTTAAATCATATTGATTCCCCTGCCGACGGTCAAGTGCTTAATGATTTTTCTTTGTTTTTTTAAATGTAAAAACCGTCCTCGACATTGGAGAACGCAACAGGTGGAAGAGACAACAAGCCATTTTTGCGCCGGGGGTGGATGAATTTCCGGACAAGATATCGCCATTAACGACGTGGTCCGGATTTAATCCGATAAAAGGGGTTATTGAGGCCAATGGTCGATGAAACAGCCGGAAATGTCATTAGCTTTGAAGAAAGGCCGCTTTTTTTGTTTGAACGATTCCCGTCAGATGATCCGTTTTTAATGTCTCGATCAGGAAGTAATCGGCTCCCAGAAAAGTTGCGACATCCCGGGCGAGATCGGTTTTAATAAAACGGCCCTTGTCTTCCGTGTCGACAACGACGAAATCGCAAAACGGTAATGTGCCGAGCAGCCTGGCGGCTTTGGGGATTTCCTCGCGAACGGGTGCTCTGGAGAGACTGTGGTTGGCCCGGCCGTCCGTAATGAGGACCACGAGGCATCGCATCTCGAAAGACTTCATCCGGATGCGTTTGATCAGCTTGAAGGCTTCGACCAGGCCGGCGGTCAAAGGCGTCTTGCCGCCGACGGGGATGTCGCTCAGCCGTTTTGCCGCCGCCTGCACACTGGACGTCGGCTGCAAGACCACTTCGGCCTTGTCCTTCCGGAAGACGATCATGGACACCGAATCCCTTTTCTGATAGCAGTCGATCAGGAGGGACATAATAGCGCCTTTGGTCTCCACCATCCGCCGCTTGGCCCCCATGGACCCCGATCCGTCCACGACAAAGACAACGAAATGCCCCATCTTTCTTTCCCGCTGTTTGAACCGGAAATCCTCCCGGCGGATCAGCATCAGGTCCGTCCGTCCGCGGACCGTCTGAAACGGGGCGGCCGCCCGGATGGTGGCATCGATGGCGATGTCGCCGTTTTCCCTGAGGATGTTTTTGATATGGCGGCCCCGGTGGGTTCGGGAGCCGGTCTTTGTCCTTCGCCCCGACAGATCGCGGTTCATCCGGTCTTTGCGGAAAAACAGGCGCCGGACCTTGAAGGCCTCGCCGACGGCGAAGGTTTCTTCCGCATCACGGGATTCGCGCTTTGTTTCATGCGAATCGTCCGGTTTTTCAGGGGTTTTGTCTTCAGGGGCGTCGGATTTTTCCGCAGACGATTCCGCGTCCCGGGGCTGCTCCTTTTCCGGTTCTTCTTTTCCCTTCTCCGGGTCTTCCCGATGAGCATCAGCCTGCCGGTGTTGTTCCTCCATCTCCTGCAATATTTTTTTCCGGTGTAAAAGGACCAGTGGCAAGACCGTATCGCAATGCTCCTTCGTCACGGCCTTATCCCGGCGGAAGGCGGCGTAGGCACGGGCGGCGGCGAACAGAAAAAGATCGCCCCGATGGCTGCCGACGTCGTTTTCGACGCACAGCTGTGCAAGATAATCATAAATCTCCGGGGGAACAAAGACATGGTTCAGCACTTGCCGGGATTCCCGGATTTCCGTTTTCAGTTTCTCGTCGGGTGACGGAAGATCCGCCTGACGGCCTTTTGTCGATCGATGCGCAACGGATGCTGCATCGGCGCCGGACAGCGCCCTTTTCATGACGGCCATTTTTTGTTCCGCATCTTTGAGGCCCTCCCACAGGACGCACATGCCGAAGCGATCGAGGACATGGGGCGACAAGGGGCCTTCTTCGGGATTCATGCTGCCCAGAAGAATGAATTCCGGGCAACCGTTCGCGGCCAAATCTTCTTCGATCTCCGCCGCCTTTGGGGGATGCTGACCTTCCCGGACGAGGGCCATGATCTCCGGCGCCAGCAGATTGACGTCGTCGATATAGAGGATGCCCCCGTCCGCCCGTTTTAAAAGACTCCGCTGGAGCACCTTGCGCCCCGCTCTTAATGTGGCCTCCATATCGACGGCCCCCAGCAGGGCATCCTGTGTGATATTCAAGGGGAGGTTCACAAAGGGCGTCTCTTCGGGCAACAGCCGGCGATAAAGCCTGGCCAGCGTCGACTTTCCGCAGCCTTTTTCGCCGATAAACAGGACGCCGCCGCATCGGGGGTCGATGGCATTTAAGATCAGGGCCCGTTTGGCGTCTTCGTGTCCGATGAAATCATGAAAGGTCATGGCTGTAATCCTGCAAGAGCTGCCGTCAGTTTTTCGTCTTCCCTGCCGATTTCCTCAAAGGGCAGACGCTTCATCCGGTGCCTTAAGGCCAGTCCGGCCGCGTCTTTGATATCGGCTCCATCGATGGTCTCTTTGCCCCGGAAAGCGGCCAGAACCCGGGCGGCCTTCATGATCACAATGTCCGCCCGGTGTCCGTCCAGGTGCAGCACCGACGTTATGCCGACGATCTTTTCCAGGACATCATCGGTCACCGGAATGGCGTTGAGCCGGTCCTTTGCCCCGATGATCCTGTCGGCAAGGGTTTTTTGCTCCTGATCCCACCGGGCGCTGAAAGCGGCCGGATCGGCGTCAAAGGCGGCCTTTCGCCGCAGGATCTCCATCCGCAGGGCCTTATCGGCCAGAGACATGACCTGGACGCACAGGCCGAAACGGTCGAGGAGCTGGGGACGCAGGTCGCCCTCCTCCGGGTTCATGGTGCCCGCGAGAATGAATTTCGCGGGATGGGTGAAAGACACCCCTTCGCGCTCCACCGTGTTGACGCCCATGGCCGCCGAATCGAGCAGGAGATCGACAATATGGTCGTCCAGCAGGTTGACCTCATCCACATACAGAAAATTCCGGTTGGCATCGGCCAGAATGCCCGGCTCGAACCGCTTCTCCCCTTTCTTGATGGCGTGTTCAATGTCCAGGGTGCCGACCAGACGGTCTTCCGTGATGCCCAGGGGCAGTTCGATCACCCGCATCTTCTTGGAGTCATGGTGCAGATGACCGTCGCCGGCCAGGGTTTCCGCACATCCGCTGCACAGCATCCCGTCCGGGTCGCAGTTGAACGGACAGCCTTTGACGGCGACCGTCTCCGGCAGGAGTTCGGCCAGTGCCCGGACCGCCGTGCTCTTGGCCGTCCCCTTTTCGCCCATTATCAAAAGACCGCCGATGGACGGGTCGATGACGTTCAATATCAGTCCCGTCTTCATATCTTCCTGACCGACAATGGCCGTAAACGGAAAAATCATCCCAGTATCTCCTCCATTTTTTTCTTCCATTGGGCGACGTCTTCCTTCGTCGTGATATCGATGCTGCCGCCCTGAAAATCCCCTTTGATGTCGCCCATTTTTTCTTCCATCCAGCCTTCGATTTCCACATAAACGTTTTTCAGGGCTTCGGCGCAATCGGGTGCGGGGGTCCACAAACCCCGTTCCGCCGCTTCCACGAGCCGGCGGGCCATTTCTTCCAACGCCCAGGGATTGTTCTCTTCGAAAAATTTCCTGTTGGCTTCGTTCATCATAAAAGTCCGCGTGACGTCGTCAAACACCGACTCATCCACGGCCTTTGCCGTTGCCTGCCAACCGTACAGACGGCCCACGCGCTTGCTGATCTCCCCCGCCCCCTTATAGCCGTGCTCCTTCATCCCGTCAATCCATTGGGGATTCAATATTTTTGTCCGTGCGATACGCCGAATCTCTTCGCTGAGGGTGCGGACGGCAACCTTGTCCGATTCCCGGGTGTCGCCGTAATAATTTTGGATCGCCTTTCCGGAGACGACCTTGGCGGCGTTGATCATGCCGCCGTGGGCGCCGAAGTGGCAGCAGCAGCCGGTGAGATCGCATTCGTCCGTCACGGTTTTGTTGAAGGTAACGTCCACCGTTGCCAGGGAGCTTTGCAATCCCTGGTGGGCCGCCTCACCGAAGGTGTCTTTGCCGTAAGCATAGCCGTTCCAGTACAGGAATACATCGGCCAGGTCCTGGTCCGTCTGCCAGGCGGAGGCATAGACGGCCAACTGGGTGCCCGCCTGATAGGTGCCGGGCATACTGCAAAAGATCCGGTAGGTGGCTTTTCGAAAATCTTCTTTTGTCGGATGCGGATGGCCGTTCAGCTTCTCCAGGCAGTGTTTTCGCACGTAATTCATATCGTCCGGCTCGTCGAGACCGGCGCAGGCCGAAACGACATCATCCAGCAGCCCGATGGCGCCGGGGAAGTTGTCCCGGGTGATGCCGGATACCCGGACCGTCACATCGATCCGCGGCCGGCCGAGTTCCTCCAGGGGGATGATCTCGAAGCCGCCGACCCGGCCGTTGTTTTGCCGGACGGGTTTGGCGCCCAACAGATACATCATCTGGGCCAGACATTCTCCGTCGGCCCACATGATGTCCGTACACTGCCAGTAGAACGCGATATTTTCCGGAAGGCGTCCCTTGTCCCGGATGTATTTGTCGATGGTTTTTTCCGCCAGGATCTTGCCGATTTCCCAGGCCGCCGGCGACGGGATCCGCTGGGGATCGAGGGAATAGAAGTTCCGCCCCGTGGGCAGGATGTCGCTCCGGCCCCGGGTGATAATGCCCGACGGACCGGGCGCAATGAATCCCCCGTTGAATCCGTTCAGCAGGGCCGCCGTTTCGTCGGAGGCCAGGACGTTGTCCAGGATTGCCCGGAGCTTCCGTTCTACCAGCCGGACAGCGGGCCGTATCTCGTCCGTCAAGGCCGGCCGTTCGTCGAGGATTATTTCCAGGGCCGTCCCGTTCAGGCAATAATCCCGGCAGGCCGCCCGGGCCATGTCTTCGACTCTTTCCTCCCGTTCCTCTTCCGTCAGGGTCGGCTTCGGGTCCATGAGGGTATTTATGACGCCCCGCAGGGAATCCGGCGTATTTTCATAGCGGGCGACGGCGTAGAGGAAATCGCCCAGTTTTTCACCCTCCGGCAGGCGTCCGAAGATGTGCATCCCTTTCGGAATGTAGGTTTTTTTCAGGAGCGACAGTTTCTCGTGGATCTCCCGAACCGTTTCGTGGAAATGATCGTGGGCGGCGTCTTCCTTACCGTCCAAAAGCCTAAGTCCCTTGCTCTTTTCCAGGATCAGGTGGGAAATGGTGTGTGCCTTTGCCGGTTCCACGTCGGCGAAGCGCTCGTATTCTTCGAGGAGCCGATCCAGTTCATCCAGATCGCCGTACAGCTCCCCTTTGACCATGACCGTCTGCATGTGATCGATCAGAACGGCGTTGGCCCTTCTTTTGGCGATTGTCCCCTCCGGCGGGTTGTCGGCGTTATAGATATACAGATGGGGCATCCGGTCGATACCGATGTCCGGGAAGCAGCCGGCGGACAGGCCCGATGCCTTGCCCGGCAGGAATTCGAGGTTGCCGTGGGTGCCGCAATGGACGATGACGTCGGCGCCGTATTCCCGGCTGAGCCACTTGTACGTTGCGACGTACTGGTGGGGCGGAGGCACATCAGGGTCATGGAGGATCTTACAGACCTGGCCGTCGCACCGGGCGCCGGCACAACCCCGCTTGGGCTGAACACAGACCACGGCGTTTCCGTAATCGACGCCCGTCACCATGATCTTTCCCTCATGAACCATGGCTGCAGGCACACCGTCTATTTCTTCCCCCGGCGGTGAGCCCCAGACGTCCGTCATACGGCGGCGCGTGGGCTCCGGCAGCTCGTCAAACCACTTTTGGTATCTTTGTGTCTCCACCAGATCGAGGGTCCCGCCCTTGTCGACAATCTCCGCCGCCGTCGTCCAGCGGAATTCCGAGATGGCTTTTTTGGCCATGATCTCTTCAATCAGGGCCTTGCCGTCCGCCGGCGGATGGACCTGATACCCCTCTTTTTTCATCCGCTTCAGGATGTCCGCGACGCTTTCCAGGGTGTCCAGGTGGGCGCCGGCGCCCACGGTGGCCTCGACGGAGGCGCAGGGATTGTTGTGCAGGATGAAGGCGACTTTCTTTTCTTGGGGCGGCTTTTTTCGCAGACGGGTCCAACCGGCGATCCGGTCGGCCAGCCTTTCGATCCGCTCCCGGATCGGTTCATAGGACTCCTCTTCCGGTTGGGTCAGGCCGCCCGTTGCCCCGATGACCATGGGTTCGATGACGCCTTCGAACTCCGGCATGGCCAGGCTCCAGGCCGCCTGCATGCCCAGTCCCTGAGGGTTGCCAAGCCACGCCTCGGTGTCCTGGTAATAGGAAATAATCGGACTGAACAGGGGGATATTGAGCCTTTTGAGCAGGAGTGCCCCGGAAGAGGCGTCCGATTCCTTCAGACCTCCCCGGGCCGATTCCAGAAAAAAGGAGGTCAGCTTTACGATGCCGTCGATGAGGGGCCTTTCGTCTCTGACCAGGAATTGCTCGATGAGCTCCACGCCGCTTAAGTTTCCGATGTTTTCGTCCTTGAGGGAATAGAGAAACAGAGGGACAACGGCGATCCGGCGCTTTTCCAGGGCTGCGATCAGATTTTTTTCCACCGCCAGGTTATCCGTAACCCAACTGGAGCGCGAATAGAGGATCCCGACATGGGCTTCCGGTTCAAAAGACAGATGCCTCCTGTAGGCATCAAGGTAATCGTCCGTTGCCTGGAAAACCCTGTCCAGGGCCGGATGAAAGATGCCCTGCCAGGGGACGTCCCGCGGTTCGGTAAAGCCGACGGATTCGTCAAACAGGCTGTGCACCAGATAGCGAAGCAGGTTATCCATGTTTTCCCGGCCGTTGAACAGGACGTATTGATATGCCCGGGCACAGATCTCGGGCCGGACGGAAGACAGGGGCCAGAAGGACGGGTCGCTGCCGATGACGACAACCGGTTTGTCCGTTTTGACGGCGTTCAGATCAGGATCAAGCTCCTCCCAGAAGGCGTCGTTCGTCCGGTACAGGAGGATCAAATCCGCCTTCTTCATGGCGCGGACGGCATCACCCAGCAGGTCGGGAAAGCCGTTGAGCTGTTTGTTGGAATAGGCTGTCAGCTCGATTGCGAGATGGTCCGCCGCTTCTTTCAGCAGGGGCAGATAGCTGGACCACATAATGGTAAAAACGTTCATAAATCTCTCCTGTCGGTCACTCGCTGTATTGACGGATCAGCTTGGAGCCGTAAATAAAAAACGCCGTAGCGCATAAAATCAACAGGGCCAGGGAAAGCATCGCCTCCCCGTCGAAGACGGTTTTTCGGATCAGGATACTCGTATGGGTCAGGGGCAGCACATAGACGGCCGACTTGATGATCAGGGGCAGCCTGTCTACGGGAAAAAACGTGCCGCCGAAAAACGCCATGGGCATGATGAAAAAATTACTGTACGTGGCCGTGTCTTCGTGGGATTTTGTCCGCATCCCGATGATGACGCCGAGGTTGGCGAATAAAAAGCAATTGAGGAGCAGGGCGGCGACAAACAGGGGGCTCAGGGTAAATGCATCCACGGACAAAAAGCCTACCATGATGATCAGCGACGAGGCGAACAGGCCCTTGACCATGCCGGCCAGGACCTCGCCCATCATGATGGATGCCGGTTTGATGGGGGCCTGGACAAAGATCTGGAATGTCTTGAAGTAAAGCCGGCTCATGTTCAGGGAATTGCAGACCCAGGTATAGGAATTGTTCATGGAGCTCATGGCCACGAGGCCCGGAATGAGAAAGCTCAGATAATCGGTGCCGTTGATGCTGACGTTCCGGCCCAGGCCGAAGCCGAAGGCGATCAGATAGATGAACGGCGCCACCATGGCGGAAAAAAGATAACCGATCCGCAAAAGTTTCCGGCGAAACAGGAGCATTTCCTTCAGAAAGACGGGATACCAGCCGAAGGTCGTCATTCGAGTCGCTCCCCCGTTAATTGAATAAAAACATCTTCCAGATTGGTCTTCCGGACGGTGACGCCGTTGTTTTCGCCGCGGGCCATGTCGTGGGCGGCGTCGCGGGTCGGGCAGATACGCTGAATCAGCTTTCCGTCTTCATTGATCCTTTCAACGACAAAGCGGCCCACATTCATCTTGAGGTTGTCCGGCGCATCGAGGGCGATGAGCCGGCCTTTGGCCAGAATACCCACGCGGTTGCATAAGGCTTCGGCCTCCTCGATGTAGTGGGTGGTAATCACGACGGTTCGTCCGTCGATCCGGGTTTTTCGGATGATGTCCCACAGCTGCCGTCTGATCTGGGGATCGAGACCCAAGGACGGTTCATCGAGAAAAAGGATCGCCGGTTCCGTCAACAGGGATCTGGCCAGGAGCAGCCGCCGTTGCATGCCTCCGGAAAAACCCGCCACGATGGAGTCTTTTCGATCCCAGAGATCCACCCGTTTGAGGGTTTCCGCGATCCTGGTTTCCCGATCCGTGCAACGGTGGAGCATGGCATAAATCAGGAGGTTTTCATAGGCCGTCAGTTCCCGGTCGAGATTGTTCTCCTGGGGCGCCACGCCGATATACGGTTTGATGCGGTCCGGCTCGGCCGCCACATCGATGCCGTCAATGGCGCATGTGCCCGAATCGGGGCGGCTCAGGGCCGTGAGGATTTTGATGAGGGTGGTTTTCCCCGCCCCGTTCGGCCCCAGGAGGCCGAAGATTTCTCCTTTGCCGATGGAAAGGTCGATGTGCTCCAGGGCCGTGATGGTCCCGTATTTTTTGGTGACGGCATCAATCTTAATCATGCTCAACCCTCGGATAAATGACCTTGTAGCCGTTATAGTTAATCAGATTGACGTCGATGCCGTACATGCGCCGCAGATTTTCCGCCGTCAACACCTCCGCCGGGGCACCGGCCGCAATTTCCCTGCCTTCATGAAGCATGACGACCTCATCGGCAAACTGCATGGCCAGGTTGGGGTCGTGAAGCGTCATCAGCACCGTCAGACCCTGTTTCCGCATCGTATCGCGCACCTTGCGCAAAATCACGATCTGGTTTCTGAAATCCAGATGGGACGTCGGTTCGTCAAGCAACAGCAGGGGCGCCTCCTGGGCCAGGGCGCGGGCGACCAGGACCAGCTGCCGCTCGCCGCCGCTGATTTTCGTGTAGGGCCTTTGGTGCAAATGACCGATGCCGACGGCCTCCAGGGCCTGTTGTACTACCTCACGATCGCGCCGGCCGGGCGAATTAAAAAGAGGCACGTGGGAGGCGCGGCCCATCAGCACGGCGTCGAATACGGAGTAGGGGAAAGGAGGCTCATGCTCCTGGGGGACAACGGCCAGGACCCAGGCCCGTTTTTCCGGCGACAGGGACGAGATGTCCTGCCCGTCGAATGAAATGTCGCCTGCCTGATGGAGCCATAAGCCGGCAACGCACTTGAACAGCGTTGTCTTGCCGGAGCCGTTGGGACCGAGCAGGGCGGTCATCTGTCCCGTCTTGACGCCGAAGGAAACGCCCCGGAGGATTTCCGGCGCCGCGCCCGGGTGTTTGAAATGGAGATGACGAATTTCCAGCATACCCTATCGCCCCCAGCTTTCCTGACCGCCTCTTTTCAACAGATAAATGAAAAAAGGCGCTCCCGTGATGGCGGTGATGATCCCGACGGGCAGATCGAAGGTCGTCAGATTCCGGGCAATGGTGTCGGCGATGATCATGAAGGCGGCACCCCCGGCCATGCTCAAGGGGACCAGGCTTTTATGGTCCGGTCCGGCGATCATCCGGATCAGATGGGGAACCATGAGGCCCACCCAGCCGATGATGCCGCTGACCGATACGGCGACGCTGACGGCCAGCGTCGAGGCTGTAATGAAGATGATCCGGTCCCGCCGAACGTTGATGCCCATGGATTTTGCCTCATCCTCTCCCATGCTGATGACGTTCAGGCGCCACCGGAGAAGGAAAACGGGAACGAGGCTGATCGTCAGGGTGACGGCGACGATTTTGACCACCTGCCAGTTGGCGAGAGAAAAACTGCCCATGAGCCAGAAAACGATGTTCTGAAGTTTCATCGGATCGACGAGGAACTTGACGATGGAGACGAGGGCCGAAAAGAAGGCCGAGATGATCACACCGGAAAGGATCAGGGGCAGACGGGAAACTTCGCCCTGGGTCCGTCCGATGAAATAGGCCAGAAAAACGGCGGCACAGCCGAACACAAAGGCGGTGATCTGAATGGGCGCCTCGGGGATGAAGGCCACGGAAACGGCGCAACCGAAAGCGGCGCCGGCGGAAATGCCCAGGATAAAAGGATCGACCAGGGGGTTGCGAAAGATTCCCTGGAGCGTTACCCCCGTCGTCGACAGGGCGATGCCGACGAGCCCGGCCAGAATGATTCTCGGCAGGCGAATGTCCATAATCACGGCCTGTTTGGTCATGTCCGGATTTTGCAGAAACGGCGCCAGCCTGTGCAGGCAAAGGGATAATATATCCAGCGGCGATATGTCGTAGGCACCCAGAAACAGAGATGCGAAACCGGCAATGAAGGGGGACGCGATAATCAAAATATACGTTAGGCGTTTATGGTTCAATGCCTGCCACCATCCTGTAGGGGATTCCGAAAGTTTTTTTATAAAAACCGTCGCAAACGGTTTCAAGGTGAACGTCTGCGAAACGGTCGGGATAGGTCTTCATGGCCATCCACAGAACAACCGGCGCCAGGCGCGGCGACCAGGTGGACCAGGCCGGCGCTTTGTAGACCCGCCCGGTTCTGACGGCCTTGAGGCACTGCAGCTGGGGATTGTTCAGGATGTCCCGGGCGCCGTAAACGGCGTTCCCCCAGATGAAAATGACATCGGGGTTCCACTTGACGAGCGTCTCGACGGAAACGTCGGCGTTTCTCTGGTCGATGGCGGCCGCCGGATTGATCCCACCGATCATGGCGATCATGTCGTTGGTCACACCGGTGCGGCAGGCCACAGCGTTTTGCCTGGAACCGAGCCAGAGCACTTTCTGTTTTTGGTTTGCCGGGATGTTGCCCACCCGCTTTCTCACATCGCTGAAAATGTGTTCCATCCCGGCTATAGTGCGACGCATTTCTTTTTTCTTGTCGAAAATCCCGCCGAAGAATTCCATGACGCCGTACAGCTCGGCAATGCTTTCCGGATAGATGGAAACGACCCGAAGGCCCTGCTGTTCCATGAATCGGATGTTTTCCGGCCGGGCGGTCCAGGTGATGACGATATCGGGTTTCAGCTTCAGGAGGGCCTCCATGTTCACATCCATTCCGCCGCCGACAGACGGGATGGTTTTCCCGATATCCGGCCGCGACGCCAGCATGAGATCGTTTTTGTAAGCGTAACGGCCGATACCGGCAATCCGGTCCCAGATGCCGAGGGCGGGGATAAGCTCATAGGTCTGAAAAATGACGGCCCGCTTCACGGGCGCAGCGACGGAAACGTCCCGGCCGAGTTTGTCTTTGTAGACCAGGACTTCGGCACCGGCCTCGGATAGTATCAACAAAACAAGCCCTAATATCATAGCGATCTGCCGGATCATCATTATCCGGCGGCTGGTTTTGCCGCCCGCCGGCATGGCGGTTTTTCTTTCAATCATCAACTGTCTGCCTCGGCAAGATCAGCCGTCTTGCCTCTTGTTATTTTCTGGATCGTAAAATGTTCCGGCGCCGCCTGATCGGTGGGCGGCGCCGGAGCTTTGTTTGTTTCCATTAGGACGAAAAGCCGCGATGACGGATTTAAAATTTCAATTCCACCTGGGCGAACCATAGCCGGCCCGGCGCCTGGTAGTACTCAAAATGCGATTCGTCGAACAGGTTGTCAACGGCCAGGGAAATCTTGGCGTTATCGAGGATCTTACAGGAGACCTTGGCTTCCGCCGTGAAGAAGGCGTCGTAAGAGGTGAAGACGTCGTCGACTTCGTCCGTGTTTTCATCATTACTGTAACGTTTGTCCACATAGCGTCCGGTTATGGATGCGGCTAAGCGGCCCTTCTCAAATTCCGCCCCCACGTTGAAGAGCTTCTTCGGCAGGTAGGTCAGCCGTTTATCGACCGTTGCCGTCTTGGCGCTGTTTTCCCTGATCCGCGCGTCCGTGTACGTGAAGTTGGCGAAGAGCCGCAGCCATTGATCGAACCGCTGCTCCAGATCCAGCACCACGCCTTTGCTGCGGGCCTTGCCCGCATTAACGTAGTCGCTCTGCGTCGAGGAGACGGTTTTTCTGTAGATCAGATCTTTCAGCCGATTTTCAAAATAGGTGACGCTGAACTTGGCGCCCTTCCAAAGGCCCTGGGTGACGCCGACATCCCAGGCCGTGACGGTTTCCGGTTTCAGGTCCGGATTGCCGTTGTATACGCGGCCCGTTGACGATATCCATTTCCGGTAAAGTTCGTAGACCGTCGGCGCCCGGAAGGCCTGACCCCAGGATGTCCTGAGCGTTGTCGCCGCAAAGGGTTTATACACGAGGGACACTTTCGGGCTGAATGACGAATCGTTCCGGGAATCATACGTATCGGCAAAGGCGCCGGTGCCGAACTGATTGGCGTAGCCGTCGAATGTTTTCCACCAGTCCTGGCGGAAACCGACATAAGCGGTAAGATTTCCCCGGATCATGATCTCATCCTGGGCGAACAAGGCATACGTTTCGTTTTTCCCTCCCGCATTGTAGGTCAGAGATGTTGTCGTTGTTTCATCCGTCCAGTTGGTGAGATCGAATTCCTCTGCATTCGCCCGGTCCAGCTTGTACGATCCGCCGAACGTCAGGATATGCCGGGTCAATAAAGGCATGGTCAACTGGAGATCGAGGTTGTAGTTTTGGTTGGGGCTGCTGGAAAGTTTACCCGGCCCTCCGGTGAGGGTTGTCGCCGCTGTCGTACCGGAGGTCGTGTACCATGACTTTCTCTGATGGTTGAGTCCGAAACTTATTTGCGTTTTAACGTCGCTGAACTCGGTTTCCAACTTCAGGTTATAGCGGTCGATTTCCTTGCTGCCCAACCCGCTGTTAAAGGAACTTTCTCTGACCGATCCGTAGGTATAGACGGGATTGCCTGACGCGTCGCGCAGATAGGTATGGGGTTCCTCATAATTATATTTGTAGCGGCTGGTCGAAAAAGATGCGCTGAGCTTCGTGGTAGCGGTGAAATCATACCGGGCTTTCAGGTTGACGTTGTCATCCCGCCAGGTGTTGTTGCCTTTATCGCCGATGATATAGCGGGCGGCGCCCTGGTTGGTCGTCGTGGCGGACCAGCCGGTGATTCCCGCCGTCGGCATGGAGGATTGAACGTTGAGATACTTCGGGAAGCCGTTCGTCTCCTCGTAGGCGTAGTTGACGAGGAGACGGAATTTTTCCGTCAGCTTGTCCCCGTAGGATATATAATACCGCTGCAAATCGTCGAAACTCTCGCCCCGGTTCCAGCTTGATCCGTAGCCGCTTTTGAGGGTGAATTCGCGCTGGTCCGGCATGCGTGTGATGACGTTCACCACCCCCCCCATGGCATAACCGCCATAGAGGCTGGAAAAGGGGCCCTGGACCACTTCGATCCTTTCGATGGATTCCAGGGGAATACCGGTATAAGCCACGCCGCCGTCATAGGCGCTGTTGAGCTGGAGGCCGTCCTGGATGATCAAGGTTCTTTTTTGTTCGGGAATCCCGCGCAAAGAAACGGCGGAGAGCGTATCCATCAACGACTGCCGCCGGTTAAAGACACCCGGCAGGGCATTCAAGGCACTGTCGACGGTCTTGACATTCCTCAACTCCGTTTCCTTTTTCGTGACGACGTTGACACTGCCCGGTGCCGTTTCGATCATTTTTTCCGTTCGCGTAGCGGTGACCACGATATCCTCCAACCTGGTCACATTTTTTTCCTCGGCAAAAGCGCTTGAAGCCAAGATGAATAAAGCAATAAAGCATAAAGACTTTCGCAACATATAACTTTCTCCTGTGGTTTACATTTCACCCCCTTTCTGATAAAGAGAAACGAAAGGGATGATGTTGTTGGCAACGTTATCCTTTCGGGGCAGGGAATCCTCGCCGAAGGTTTTTCCCTGCCTCACCTTTTATAAGACCATACGGTATTAGAACCGCTTAGAAAAATGTTTTTCCATCACCTCCTTTGTTTACCTGTCCATCCAATGTTATGAACCCGATCAAATAGTATGTTTTTTTTAATTCAGCTTAAAATGAACAGCGAGAATCGCCTTGGATATGACGCATTCTCCATTTCTATACCCCGGAGAAAAGGTGGATCTCCTAACCGCATCGACAGCCGCCTCCGTAAATCCCAGCCATGATGACTCCACAATTTCAATGTTTTTCAAATTGCCGCCGGCATCAATGAGCAGCCTGAGAACGACTTTCCCCTCTTTTCCTAACCTTTGCGCTGTTCTTGGGTAGGCAGGAATTTCTCTGTGAACAAAAGCGGGGGCACCAGCACTGCCGATTCTTGTCTCAAAAATCACCGGATTTCCGTTATGCTGTCCGGTAATTGAACCTCCTGACCCAGATGCTGGGCTTGCCGGTTCCGTGGAAAAACATACCGGCGCAATCGACTGTTTATATTCAGTTAGAATTGCTGACGGTATTTCCGGGACATTAATGGTATCCGGATTCGGTATGGGTTTTTTTTCTTCTCCAGCTATCGTTTGTGTTTTTGCAGCCAATGGTGCCTGTTGTTCTATTATGTTCTGAATATTGTTTTTTTGTTTGGTTGCCTTAGATGTAATTTTTTTGCGGCTGATTTTTTGAATTGGTGCTACTTTTGCCTTTTGCGGCGCTTTCACCGAAGCTGGTTCGGCTTTAGGCTCAGTTATATCATGGACAAAATGGATGTTGATGATATCCATGGAAGGAATCGTCGGCACGGCAGACGCCGTGAACAATAAAGACAAGATGATACAATGAATCGCCAGTGAAATGATGATGGAGAAGTATTTAGATGGGATATATAAACCGGCCGTGTTAATCTTTGTCATTTTCTGCTACGGGCATTTCTAATGATAGATGGGGCGTTATTATGTACCGCAAATCTTTTTATTAATTTTGCAACATATTAACTATACAAACGAGATTAATATGTTATCTATTTTTAATCCAATGGCTGGCTGGTACCGTACTGGATAACACGAATTTGAAATTCGTATCATGGGTGTAGATGTATGTCAACTAATTTCAGGATATGAACGGTCAAATTGAAAAGAGATGTTTGGGGGGGGTGATCGTGATATGATCTTTTCAATGTTTTTCGTCATCTCTGATGCGTTGCGGCAGGACCGTCGCTGGACTTTCGATATGGCCTTTCCGAATTCCAATGACAAGCGTTTCCATAACCGGCCAATACCCAGTAAAAGAAAAAAATTGACATAATACGGCAACATTCCTATATTGCGTTGTCAAAACATACACTCTCATCGACCTGTCAGCTTCTTCGCCCCTGCAGTAACGTGTTAAAAGTAATCAAAAGATGGAGGGTTAAAAATAATGCAAACGGCTTCCGGATTAAGGGAAAAAGTTATCAGTAAAGCGGTCCGCAACATCAAGAGAGGCTATACGGATGATGATTCTCAGCGTGGCATGTATCGGGAGGAGATCAGGCTTGATCTGCAGCGTTCCCGCTTGATGACCGAATCGTTTAAGCAGACGGACGGGCAGGCCATGGTCATCCGCCGGGCGAAAGCCCTGGCCAATCTTCTGGACAAGATGGATATTTTCATCCGTGAGCATGAGCGGATCGTCGGTTACCAGACGTCCGATCCCAACGGCATTTTCCATCCCATCGACCAGAACTGGAGGTCCGTCCTGCGGCTGGTGAATAGCGAAGCCGGAAAGACTCTGCTGGACGAAGAAGGCAGAAAAGAGCTGGATGAACTTTGCGCTTACTGGAAGGGTAAATCCATGAGCGACCGCCATCAGGAAAGTTTACCCGAAGATTTGAAAAGATATTGGACCTACGAAGGAACTTTTCTTTGGACCCAGCTGTCCGAGTTGGGCATCCCCGATTATGACAACCTCTTCAAAACAGGTCTGAAAGGCCGCATCGAACAGGTCCGGGCCCGGCTTGAAGAAATCGATCGGACCATTCCCGTCGACTATGTGGACCAAAAGGAATTTCTGGAGGCGGTGATCATTGCCCTGGAGGCGGTCATCCGCTTCGCCCGGCGCTATGCCTCCCTGGCCGAGGCCATGGCCGCCCAGGAGGATCAGCCGGATCGAAAGGCTGAATTGGAAGAGGTCGCCCGGATCTGTGCCCGGGTTCCCGAACGGCCGCCGGAAACCTTTGCCGAGGCTGTCCAGTTTTTCTTTTTTATCCATCTCATCCGTTATGTGGAATACTCCACCCTGGGCGTCGGTATCCGCATCGACCGGCTCTTCGGTCCCTTTTATGAAAAAGATCTCCGTGAAGGTCGTATCACCAAAGCGGAGGCCCTGGATATCCTGCAGCTCCTGTGGATTAAACTGAATGAGTTGGGCCTGGTTTATTCGCCGACGGTAAGCTCCGTATACGGCGGTGTCGCGTCGCTGCAGGCCGTAACGATCGGCGGGACGGATGAAGCAGGCCGGGATGTGACCAACGATCTGACCTACCTGGTTTTAGAGGCGGCCAGACGGCTGCAGTTGATCGAACCCAGCATTGTCCTGCGTCTCCATGACGGAACGCCGGACGAGCTGTATGAGAAGGCTGTGGATGTCATCAAGACGGGTATCGGTTATCCGTCCCTGTTTAACGATGAGGCCCTGATCCCGCTGTTTACCCGCTGGGGGGTTCCGGATGAGGATGTCAAGAACTATGCCGTTACGGGATGCGTCTATATCGAAATTCCGGGCAAAAATGTCATGCGCCGGTCGGTCGGATATTTTGTTCTGCCCAAGTGTCTCTGGTGGGCATTGCACCAGGGCGTCGATCCCAAGACGGGTGAACAGCGTGGTGCCCGGACCTCCGATCCGTCTACATTTGAATCATGGCGGGACGTCCTCGACGCTTATGTGGAGCAGGTCCGGTTTTTCGCGACCAAAATGGAGCAGCTGGAAAGAATCAATCTGGAGCTTTATGAAAAGTTTTGCCCGCGCCCCTTCTATTCCGCCGTCGTCCAGGGCTGCATTGAAAAGGGCAAGGACGCCCGAAAATGGGTCTACCCGTCCATGCTTCATCACTTTACGCAGGTGATCGGCGGGACCAACGTCGCCGATGCCATCACAGCCATCCGGAAGGTGGTCTTTGATGATAAAAAACTCAGTCTGCCGCAATTGATCAGGATTATGGACAACAACTGGGCGGGTCATGACGATATCCGGCAGGCATGCCTTAACGCACCGAAGTTCGGCAACGACGACGATTACGCCGATCAGGTCGCACGAGAGGTGCATCGTCTGGGTGAGGCGGCCATGGAAACCGTCAAAGACCGGTTCGGTTTTTCTCATCGGGGCGATGGGAGCGCCGTATCCGCGACTTATGGCCTCGCCGTTGACACGCCGGCCACCCCCGATGGCAGGCTGGACGGAGAACCTTTTGCCGATTCGACCCTGGCGCCGTCGCCGGGAAAAGACAAGAAGGGCCCCACAGCGGTGCTTAATTCCTGCGCGAAGATCAAGGCCGTCGAAACTTACAATCACCTGTTGAATCAAAAATTTCTGCCAAAATTTCTTGAAGACGACTTGAAGCCTACCTTCATCGGTTATCTTAAAACCTGGAAAGAGCTGAATGTGCCCCATATTCAGTTTAATATCGTCGACAGGGAAAAACTCGTCGCCGCCCAGACCTATCCGGAGAAATACGCCGATATGATCGTCCGGGTCGCCGGTTTCAGCGCCTACTTTGTCGATTTGTCGCGGGGCCTGCAGGACCACATCATCGCCAGAACAGAGCAGCGTTTGATGTAAGTTACCGGCGAAAATAGTGACGAGTATTTAATTTGTCTTGAATTTTTTTTCTCGTTACCTGTCACTCGTTACATGTTTTTTCGCGCCACGTGGTGTTCAACGGGGGCATTAACCAATCATGAGAAGTTCAAACAGCGGAGTTATTTTCAATGTCCAGCGCTTCAGTGTTCACGACGGACCGGGCATTCGTACCACTGTTTTTATGAAGGGCTGCCCCTTGCGTTGTCTTTGGTGTTCCAATCCGGAATCGCAGGATTTTTCCCCCGTTCTCATGGCCAGAGATATCCTCTGCCAAGGTTGCGGTGCCTGTGTCAAGGCCTGCCCTCAGGGAGCGATCACATTGAGCCGGAAAGAGGGAAGGAAAATTGACCGCCAAAAATGCGACAACTGCTTTCAGTGTGTCTCGGCCTGCCTTTATCAATCCTTAACGGTCTGCGGAGAACCCATGTCGGTCGATGAGGTCATGGATGAGGTTTTACAGGACCGGCTGTTCTATAAAAACTCCGGCGGTGGCGTCACGGTATCCGGTGGTGAGGCGCTGATGCAGAGCCGGTTTGTCCTGGCCCTGCTCGAGCAGTGCAAAAAGGAGAATTTACATACGGCCCTCGACACCTCCGGTTACGGAAAATGGCAGAATATGAAAGCCCTTCTGCCCTTCGTCGATTTACTGCTGTTTGACCTAAAGCACCTCGATCCGGATGAGCACCAAAGAACTACCGGCGTGGACAATAAAATCATTCTGGAAAATTTGAAAAAGTCTGCAAAATATACATCCGTCTGGCTGCGGATTCCCCTTATTGCCGATTTCAACGATTCAAATGCCCATATTAAAAAAATCGCCTGTTTGGGCAAGGCATTGGGGGTGGAAAAAATCTCTTTCCTTCCTTATCACGAGGGGGGAATTACAAAAAATCGCCAACTGGGGAAAAATGCCTGCCTCCTAAAAATGAAGGCACCCGATGATAAGCATATCCTTACATTAAAAGGTATTGTCGAAAAAAATGGCTTAAACGTTTCGGTCGGAAACTGAGAAAAAGGAGGACGATCATGGAAATTCGGAATGTTTGTGTTTTGGGCGCCGGCTTGATGGGAAGCGGCATCGCCCAGGTTTGCGCACAGGCCGGTTATCAGGTAACCCTGAGGGATATTGAACAGCGCTTCATTGACAGCGGCATAAATACCATCAAAAAGAACTTGGGCCGCGACGTAGAGAAAGGAAAGAAAAGCCCGGCGGATATGGCTGCCGTTTTAGGGCTGATCAAACCGACCCTTGATCTCAAAGAAGCCGCCGGCAACGCTGACTGCGTCGTTGAGGTGGTTGTCGAAGTGATGGACATTAAAAAGCAGGTCTATCAGGAGTTGGAGTCCATCGTACCCGCCCATTGTCTGTTTTTCACCAACACGTCCGGTCTCAGCATCACGGAGATGGCGGCGATTACAAAACGTCCGGCGCGGTTTATCGGGACCCATTTTTTCAATCCCGTGCCGGTCATGCGCCTGCTGGAGATCATCCGGGGCTATGAGACCTCCGACGAGACCCTGGCCATCGCCTCCGAATGGGGCAAAAGCATCGGCAAGGAAGTGATTGTCGTTAAAGAAGCCCCCGCCTTTGCGGTGAACCGGATCCTTTGCACCATGATGAACGAGGCGTTTTTCACCCTCGACGAAGGTATCGCCAGCGCGGAAGATATTGACAAGGGCATGGTCCTGGGCTGCAATCATCCCATGGGCCCCCTGGCGTTGGCCGATCTCGTGGGAAACGATACGCTGCTCCATGTCATTGAAGGGATGCACCGGGAGTTGGGCGACAAGTACCGGCCCGCGCCGATCCTGCAGAAGCTGGTGCGGGCGGGACGCTTCGGACGGAAAACGGGAAAGGGCATTTACGACTACACGACAAAATAAGGATGGATTTGTAAAAGACTGACCGGACTTTACCTTGCTATTCCCGTACAATTCACCTGCCTTTGATCACGTTATGGGGACAGATTTCAAATCCGTCCCCATAACGTTGAGGTTCCAAAATGTCGACTATATTAAACCTTGATCCTTTTACCTTGATCCTTCTTATAACGCCAATGCCGTCAGATAACCATCCCGCACGGCTTCCATGATTCCGCAAGGCTCCGCGGCGTCACCGACGCAAAAGACCTCGGCCACCTTTTCTTTCAGAGTTTTGAGCATCTCGTCGTTTTTCCCATACCCTGCCGCCAGGATCACCGTATCGGCGGGCAGCATTTTGGACTCTCCGTCGGCCGTCGCAATCTTAACGCCTTCTTCCGTGATTTCTTCGCAGGTTACTTCCGTCAGCATAGCGACCTGGTGAGCTCTGAGACCGTCCAGGAGCCGTCGCCGCGCCATGGGCCCCATGTCCATGGCCACACGTTTCAAAATTTCGATAATGATAATTTTTTTCCCTTTTGATGCCAGGTAATGTGCCGTATCACATCCGACAAGACCGCCGCCGATGATGACGATGTTTTGCCCGGCTTGGGCTTTGCCGAACAGGACATCCTGTGCCGTGACGACATTGCTTCCGTCAATTCCCGGAACAGCCGGTTTGAGGGGAATGCCGCCGAGGGCAAGGATGACGGCATCCGGTTTTTCCTCTTCAATGAGTTCAGGCGTTGCTTCGACACCGAGATGTGTTTCGACACCTGCCTTTTTCAGTTGAGCGATCATATAATCCAGCCAGGGCAGAATATCACCCTTATTCGGGGGTAGGGCGGCAATATTCAGCTGGCCTCCAAGTTTTTTATCTTTTTCGAGCAAGGTTACGTTAAACCCCCGTATGGCGGCTACCCGGGCCGTTTCCATACCGGCCGGGCCGCCGCCCACGACCATGACCTTCTTTTTTTTGCGCGCCGGTCGGATACGCCGATCACCTTCGTGTCCCGTGGCGGCGTTGATGGTGCAGATGACGCCTTCACCCCGGCGACCCAAGCGCTCGATGCACTCCATGCATCCAATACAATAATTGATATCCTCAAACTTGCCTTTAGCGACTTTATTCGGCAGTTCGGGGTCGGCAATAAGGCGTCTGCCGATGGCGACAAGATCCGCCTTGCTTTCCCGCAGAGCCTTTTCGCCTGTTTCATGATCCAGCCTGCCGACGGTGATGACAGGAACATTCGTGACTTTTTTGACTTCTTCGGCAAGGGGAATCAGGAATGCCGGTGTATCGGGCAAGGGGGCTTTGGTGACGTGGGAAAAAGCCGCGTAAGCGGAAGCGTGAATCGCGCACGATCCTGCCGCCACGGCCATAGGCACAACCTGCAGCGTTTCTTCGATGGTGATACCGTTTTCGATGCCGTACTCCATGACATTCAGCCGGGGCCAGACAGGATAGTCGGCCCCCACGGCCGCTTTCATGGTCTCCGTGATTTCGATCAGAAAACGGGTTTTGTTTTCGAGATTGCCACCGTATTTATCCTCACGTTTATTGGATGCGGAAGACAGGAATGAGGCGACGATATATTGATGGGCGCCGTGAATTTCCACGCCGTCCACACCCGCGTCTCTGGCCCGTCGCGTCGCTTCGGCAAACCATTGAATAATGTCTTCGATTTCCGCAACCGTCAGTTCATGAGGCAGCCTGCCTCCGATGCCGATCATCCTGCCCGGCGATGAAATTGCGGAAGGGGCAACCTGTACAAAATTGCCGTCCCGTATTTCAAAGCCCGCGTGATGCAACTGTACGGCGATCTTCGCGTCGTGTTTGTGGACGGCTTTTACCAGGTTTTCCCATCCGGGGATATATTTATCGTCGCCCAATCCGAGCTGATGGACGCCCCGGCACCTCTCACCCGGGGCGGTACCCTCCACAATGATAAGACCGGTGCCGCCTTTCGCGCGGGCTTCATAATAATCTATAGTGCGGGAGCCGACCATGCCCGCTTCGGAATAGGCGGTACCCATGGGCGGCATAACGATGCGGTTTTTCAGCTGCATCTTGCCGATATTGATGGGCTCGAAAATCATTTTATAGTCTTTGGTGGCCATTCATTTCCTCCCGGATTTACTGTGAAAATCGTGATTTTATAATGTTAATCCTTTCTCTTTGCCTGTTACCTGTCACTCCTTGCGCGATTGTCATGCCTCATTACGCCCCGGCAGCAACGAGGATTTGGATTCATTGATGTTTTTAAATAGTCCCCTTACTTTTTTAAATCAGATAGATACTCAATAAGGATTCGGTTCACTTCATCGGGTCGCTCCATTTGCGTCCAGTGTCCGCAGTCCTTGATCAGGCGTTTGGTTAGATTGGGGATATGGCGCTCCATGCCGTCCATCAATCGCGGTAGGAGGATGGGATCATTTTCGGCACCGACCATAAGCGCGGGCATGGTCACTTTTTTGCCCGCCAGGTGGGCCGTGGTCTCCCAGTTTCGGTCAGCATTGCGGTAATAGTTGATGGGACCGGTCATCCCGCCTTTTTTGTACGCATCAGCATAGATTTTGATCATGTCATCGGTAATGAAGCTTTGATCTTTGGCAATCCTGCGCATGGTTGATCTCAGCCACTTGTCGACATTGGGCTCGATTTCCGATTCGGCAAGCCCCGGTTCCTGAAAGTGGAGAACGTAATTAAAGCGCCCGTCACCCATTTTCTTATAGGCGTCCGTCGGCTTTATCTCGCTTCTCCCCTGAAAAGGCGTGTTGAGTGAAATCACTTTTTCTACCCGTTCCGGTGCCATTAATGCCATCTGCCAAACGATAACGCCACCCCAATCGTGCCCCACGATGACAGCCTTTTTTTCGCCCAGAGCATCGAGCAGGCCGGTCATATCGCCGATCAGATGATGGATATCGTAAAGTTCAATACCAACGGGTTTATCCGTTTCTCCATAGCCGCGAAGATCCGGAGCAATGGCGCGGAAGCCCGCATCGGCCAGGGCGGGAATTTGATTGCGCCACGAATACCACAACTCCGGGAAACCGTGCATAAACAGGATGGGAAATCCTTGACCCTGTTCAACATAATGCATTCGAATTCCATTTGTTTCAGCAAAACCATGCGTCCATTTCGGTTCCATTAACTGTTCTCCCTTCTGCTCCGACAGGCGCGACGCCTGTCCTAAAATTGAATGAGGTCCTATGGCTGATTTTTCTTTTCCAAATCCTGAAGGATATTTTCGACAATCTTCATTTCTTCGCCGTAGCCGCTCCAATTTCCTTTTCGCAATGCCTCCTGGGCTTTTCGATAATGAGAAAGGGCGTCAATGGCGAGGTTCCGATAAGTCTTCTCTTTTTCGACAACGGCACGTTCTGAAACAGGCTTTCCTGTTTCCTTCGATTTGATCAACGCACCGCCGAAAATCCTCTGCAGTGAAAGCTCCAGGTTTTCCTCCATGGCAATGGTATTGGCATAGCCGACAATGACCCGCTTCAATTCCGGGAGCTGCCCTCTTTCCGCCGCCAGATAGAGCGGCTCGACATAGAGGATCGATCGTTCGATGGGAATGGCCAGGAGGCTTCCCCTAATCACCTGGGAGCCGCTCTGGTTCCAGAGCGAAATCTGCTGCGAGATTTCCGTATCCTGATCGATGCGCGCCTCGATCTGCCTCGGTCCATAGATCAGTTTCTTTTTGGGAAATTTGTAGACAATGACCTTGCCGTAGTTGGGTGCATCACAGCGGGCACCCATCCAGGCCGACATGTTGTCTTTATTGCGGGGGGTGAACGGAAGCAGGAGAATAAATTCTTCCTTCTTTTCATTCGGCAATCTCATGATGGTGTAGTAGGGCTCCATCTCTCCTTCACCACCCTGCATGGACTTGATCGGGATCGACCACAGGTCTTCCTTGTTATAAAAAACCTGCGGGTCCTCCATATGATATGCCCGGTACATATGGGCCTGAATCGACATCATGCCGACGGGATAACGAAGATGGCTCTGGATTTCTTCAGGCATTTGGTCCAGATTTTTAAAGACGCCGGGAAAAATCTTGGCGTAGGTCTTCATGATCGGATCGTCGGCGTCACTGATGTAAAGATCAACAGAGCCATCGTAAGCATCGACGACGGCCTTCAACGCATTGCGGATATAGTTGCCCATTTTCGGGATCGGTTCGGAATAGGGGAACCGCTCGGTGACGGTATAACCATCCAGGATCCACAGCAACCTGCCTTCCTTTGAAACAACAAGATAAGGGTCAGCGTCCAGACGGATAAAGGGCGCTATTTGAGAAACCCGTTCTTTGATCGTCCGGTAATACATCACCTTGCTTTCGCTGGTGATATCGTTGGACAGCAGAATGGTAAAAGCGCCGAATCGGGCGGCAAAAAGAACTTTTCGGAAAAAGGACAACGGAACGCCCCCCTTGCCCTCGTAGCGCGAATAGACGTTCTGATCGCCCACAGGATAATCGAATTCGGGCCGTTTGGTCTTGACGAAAACATAGTCGTTGGAGGTTTCGCCGTAATAGATTTCCGGGCGGGTCACCTTGATTTCTGTGGATGAGATCGGCGGAATATCCTGAATGAAAAATTCGGGCAGACCTTCGGGCGAGATGCGATTCACGGGCCCCATGACGGCGCCGTAACCGTGGGTATAAATCAGGTGTTCGTTGACCCAGGTTCGGGCAGGCAGGGACGGATAGGAAAGTTCTCGCGGTGAAAGCATTACCTGGCGAATCTCTCCTTTGATGTTATAACGGTCGTTATCCACATCGGTAAATTTGTAATACGTGCGGATTTCCTGGAGCTGACCGTAGGTCCAGAGCAACGGTGCGTGGTCCCAAAGACGGATATTTTTAACCGTCGGATCGTTGCGGCGGATACCCTCGATCGTCAGATCGTCCTCCACCGGAAATTCCCGGTCTTCGATATCATGCAGTTTATAGGCGATGCGCGTATATTTAATATTTCGTTCGAGATAGGGTTTTTCCAAAACAATCTCATTGGGGATGACTTTGAACCGCTGAACAAAAGCGGGATAGACACCCCGGCCGAGGAAAACGACCACGACCAGAAGGAGAAGGACGGCAACGGGAATCCGCCAGTTTTTCAGGAAGATAAAGGATAAAACGCCTATTCCGGCCAGGGCCGATAACCCCATTAAAAACTTGAGAATCCAGACCTGTGTCGTTACCTCCGTATATCCGGGGCCGAAAACAACGCCTCGCTTCGCGAAGAGAAGTTCGTTTAAATCAAGCCAGTAGCCGAAAATCAGTAAAAAACAGATGATGGCCCCGAGAATCAATAAGTGTGTTTTGGCAGCCGGCGAAAAGTAGACGGTCTTGGGCGGAATAAAGATAAATGACCGGCGCAGAAAGTAAATCAATCCTACGGCGACCGTCGAAATGACAATGACCGTCATGGTCCAGGCATAGACATAGAGCAAAAAGGGAAGCGAAAATACATAAAAACCAACGTCCTTATCCAGAAGGGGATCGGCGAGACCAAAGGGCGTCGAATTTGTAAAGCGCAGCAGGTCCGCCCAGTGCGCGGCGCCCTGCATGGCAGAGAAGAATCCAAATACCAGGGTGCTCGAAATGATCAGGTTATTGAGGGAACGCTGATCGATCTCCAACGGCGTAACAGGGATGGCCGTGCCCAGATCGAGAGGTCGTGTACGGGTTGACAGGCGGCCGGCCAGATAGAGGTTGCCGAAGAAGATGATGATAAAGCCAATGCCGAAAAGGAGGCCCGTCTTTATTTTGGCCAAGAGACTGACGGAGAAAACCGTTTGATACCCGACCTCCTGAAACCAGTACCAGTTCGTAACCAGGTTAATGATCTGCCACGAAAAAAGCATTAAAATAAAGACAATGATGAATATAATCATGCCTTTGCCGCCCTGCATCGGTGTTTTTGGCTGCTCCTGATTGTTAAATACAACCGTTGGGCTCATATCCTGCTCCTTTGTTCGGTATTTAAGAAAATATAGGCTACCCTTGCAGGGTGTGTCAAGCTAATATGTCATCAGCTTGAGGCCCCATGGTTCGGCAACCCTGTCTGTTGATCCCTATGGCAGGCGGCGGGGCCATGGCTTCAATCAAATGTTTGGAATGCAAGGAAGGACCACACAATTTATTTTTCAGAACTAAAGAAGCAAAGCAATAGAAAGGAATATGAAGACATCGTAAAATGATTTACGTTCTCTTTCTAAAATATGTTAAATTGACAAAGTTTTTCGCTTGTCCCAGAATAAGTTCATCAGTCAACAGCGTCACCTTCTCCCACACCCCGCGAAACTTTAAAGCTACGGTGCTATTAATTGGACCGTTGGAAAATATGTTTGATATCGTGAAACATCTCTCGTCAATAAGTCCAGCTTTAATACCGCCGCTTGCGCGCCAATAAAAAAATCAGGCAATGGGGTTCTTTTCGTCCCTTTTCTTCTTTTGTATTCAAGGTAGACTTTCCCGGCCAGAAAAAGTGCTTCTTTGGGGATTTCCAGAAATTGGAAACCGGCATGGTCGATTGCCGATTCCAAATCCTCTATTAAGTCAAATCCAACGGATATCTCGGAATAAATAATAGAATTGATATACAATGTTGTAAAACCGCTATATTCATCCAATTTGGTTTCGGACCAATCAGCCCATTTCAAATCATCGAGAAAAACATCCAGAATGACATTTGAATCAACAAGAATTCCTTTCATTTGCCCCCCCTCGTGAGAGTCATGATTTCATCAGTCGTCATGTTGACGTTGGCTATTCCTCTTAACTTATTGAACTTTCTGGTATTTTTCGTCCGCCCTTTCCGTTTTACCAGATAAATCCGGTCTTCTTCCTCTATAAAATCGATTTCAACGGCAGGGGTTATTTGGAATTTTTCACGAATTTCCTGTGGAATTGTGACTTGTCCTTTTGTTGTAACTCTCATTGTTCAACCTCCGGTTATCTGTAATACCGGTAATAGTAATACTATAAATTATTCCCGTCAATCCCAAATCTTCTGCAATGAACACTCAATTCATTAGGTGTGGGGTAGGACTCGGAACAAGTCGGCACTCATGATCGATACATTGCGCGCCGCTCATTTGTCGGTTGGAAGCAAAAACACTGGAAATGATGGAAGACAAACCAACAACGTTTTACAATATATTAAATCAACACAGCTTTTCCGATCGTCCAACGGTTGATAATGAGCACCTGCCGCCTTTTTTCTTTTATGTAAATGGATATCGAAAATTCTTTAGCATGATCTTTTACACGACGACTTGCGACAATCTGGGTGAATTTTTATGGAAATTAGAAAATCGGAACTCGATATTAAAATCATTATTGGTGCGGTCGCGTTTTATTTTCGAAAATACATCTGACTGGATTGGGATTCCAAGAGCGCCGCAAGATTTTGACCGACGAACGGCTCAAAAAGGGCTCCACGGAGCAGATCGTCATAGCCCGGTTTAATGGAATTAATACCCACCAAATGGTCTGCCAATCCGCTGTCGGTGAAATGCAATTTGGGAGATTTAACGAGCCGGGAACTTCGGTTTTTCAGAAAAGGGGGTAGCCGACGGATAAGAAACGTTGCTCATACAGCTGCAATTGGCTTATCAGATACGCTTTAAATCATGAGCTGCCCATGGAGAATTTACGAATTAAAATTTACTTTTTTATCGGGAGTCTTTACCCCTTTCGGCAAGTTCTTCCAGCAGATCACGGTTAATCAGTCTGATGTCGGCGCCTTTTTCCTCGATAAGTTTTTTGTTCTTCATGTTACCGAAGGCGCGGGAAAGGGATTCCGGTCCCGTGCCCAGCAGGTTGGCGAGCTGCACTTTCGAGATATTCAGTTTGATTAAATCTTTGTTGCCCTGCTCTTGCGAAAGATAGAGAAGATAAGAAGCCAGGCGGCCGGGTATTTCCTTAAGCGACAGGTTTTCCACTTGGATAGTAAATTCCCGAAGCCGCGCAGAAAGCAGCGCCAGAATATTCATCGTGAGATCCGGTTTGCCGGTGATGAGCTCGATAAATTTTTTCCGGTCGAAAAATAGAAGGTGTGTCTGGGAGAGCGCCCGGGCATTGGCGGGAAATGATTTACCGGAAAATACGGGCACCGCACCAATGGTTTCGCCTTCTTTCACGATATGGAAAATCTGTTCTTTGCCGTCGGGCGAAAGTTTGTAAACACTGATGCTACCGGCGGCAACCAGATAAAAGCCAACACCTTCGTCGCCATCATAAAAAATGATATCGCCTTTATTGTAATGTTTACCGACTGCAATTTTTTCGATTTCCGTGATATGCTCTTTAGACAATCCACCGAACAGCTGGCTTCTGATTAGAATATCCCGCGCTTTTTTCATGGCTTATATCCCTCGGAGAAAAATATATCGTTTTCTTAACATAAGTCAAGGAAGCGCGTTAGTTTTTTGACTATAATCATCAATAAAAAGAACGAATAATCTTTCACAGGAGGTCAGATATGTTTTGTTATCAGTGTCAGGAAACGGTTAATAATCAGGGATGTACGGTAAAAGGCGTTTGCGGCAAGCCCGAGGAAACAGCGGCCCTTCAGGATCTTCTCATTTATGTGTGCAAGGGGATTGCGATCGCAGCTGAAAAATTAGATGCGGTGGATCAAAAGGCAGGGCGTTACGTTTGTGAGGCGCTTTTCACCACCATTACCAATGTAGCCTGGGACGACGGTCGCATTATAGATAAGATTGAAGAAGGACTGAAAATCCGCGACGAGGTCAAAGCAAAGGCGGCTTCCTCCCTGTCGGGCGCACAGCCGGACTGCGTCACATGGGCCCCGAAGAATAGAGAAGAGATTATGGCCAAGGCCATGTCGGATGAAGTGCGCATCAATGCCGCCTCAAATGAGGACGTAACGTCCCTGCGATCCCTGCTCATTTTTGGCCTCAAGGGCATTGCTGCCTACGCGGAACATGCCGCCGTTTTGGGCTATGAAAAAGATGATGTCTACGCCTTCATCATGGAAGCGCTGGCATCCACCACAAAAGATCTTTCCGCGGAGGCAATGATCGCCATGGTCATGAAAGCCGGTGAGTCAGCTGTGACCACCATGGCGCTTCTGGATGAAGCCAATACCAAAACCTACGGGAATCCGGAAATTACGGAAGTCAATCTCGGCGTGCGCAACAACCCCGGTATCCTGATTTCCGGCCATGATCTCAGGGATATGGAGGAACTGTTGAAACAGACGGAAGGCGCCGGCGTGGATGTATATACGCACGGCGAGATGCTTCCGGCCCACTATTATCCGGCGTTTAAGAAATACGGCCATTTCGTGGGCAATTACGGCTCCTCCTGGTGGCATCAGAACGAGGACTTTGAGACCTTCAACGGTCCGATTATCCTGACCACCAATTGTCTGATTCCGATAAAAAAAGACAACACCTATTTGAGCAGGCTGTTTACGACCAGCATTGTCAACTATCCCGGAGCCAAACATATCGTTGACAGACCTTCAGGCGGCGAGAAGGATTTCTCGGATGTCATCGCTCTGGCGAAAACATGTCCTCCGCCCAAGGAAATTGAATCCGGAAAGATCGTCGGCGGATTTGCCCATCATCAGGTGCTGGCGCTTGCCGACAAGGTCGTGGACGCCGTGAAATCCGGATCGATCAAACGCTTTGTCGTCATGGCCGGCTGTGACGGGCGGCAGAAGGCTCGCAGTTACTTTACCGAAGTAGCCGAAACCCTGCCCGAGGATACGGTGATTCTGACCGCCGGATGCGCCAAGTACCGATACAACAAGTTGCCTCTCGGTGATATCGGCGGTATTCCCCGGGTCCTGGATGCGGGACAGTGCAATGACTCCTATTCGCTGGCGGTAATCGCGCTGAAACTCAAGGACATCTTCGGCCTGAAAGATATTAATGACCTGCCGATTTCTTTCGATATCGCCTGGTACGAGCAGAAGGCCGTTGCCGTACTGCTGGCCCTGCTGTATCTCAACGTCAAGGGAATCCGCCTGGGCCCGACGCTGCCGGCCTTTTTGTCGCCTGCCGTGGCGAAGGTGCTGGTGGAAAAATTCGATATCAAGCCCATCGGTGCGGTCAGCGAAGATGTTGCCGCCATGATGGCCGGTAAATAATTTGTTTTAACAAAGAAGGAAATCACGTGCAGCTTCCGGGTGTCCATTCCGGAAGCTGCATAAACAGAGAGACAGGTCATGAATACAGACTCAACTCTACCGCCCGAAAATCAGGATGCCGTTGTTGTTAATCGTGAGAATGAAATCATTGAAAAAGCCATGCTGCACCACGATATCATTATCGGTCGCTCGTCCGGTGCCGATCTGCATCTTGAAGATCCGAACCGGTCACGCATTCACGCTATGCTTCAGTAGAATTTTATTGTGTTTCATGATGATCAGGGTCCTTTTCTTAAATCATTCATGCCGATTTTTGCCGGGATTTATACCCTGTTTCCTGCGCCGTTTAAAGCTCATTTAAGCCGGCAATATAATACAGGTGGTTGTCGCCATTGGTCCGGCTGGTTGCTATCGCCGACCGGTTGTGCTATAAAGTGCCGGAATAAAAACAAAAAACGCTTGCTATTCCAGTGGCTGTCGGTGATGTTGCGGAGATGCTCAGGGTGGTAAAACCCAATATGCCTGGTGCGGGATTTCCGTCCAGGAGATCTGATTGTCGCTTGTCCGTCACGATGGCATGATATTTTTTAATCCGGTTGACGATGCGAGTTTTAATTGTCGAGGACGATGCCAAGATTGCTTCCTTTATCGTCAAGGGTCTGAGGGCCGCGGGCTACGCCGTGGACCATGCCTTGGACGGTGACGAAGGTCTTCGTCTGGCCCTGACGGAACCATACGATGCGGCCATTATCGATCTCATGCTGCCTCGGAGGAACGGCTTGGCGCTTATCAGTGAGATGCGGGCCGAAAAGGTGAACATCCCCGTCCTGGTTCTGAGCGCCAAGGGATCGGTGGACGACCGGGTCAAGGGGCTGGAAACCGGAGCGGACGACTACCTGACGAAGCCCTTTGCATTTTCCGAGCTTTTGGCCCGCATACAGGCCCTGATCCGCAGGGCAAGTGGCACGACCGAGCCGACCCGGCTGATCGTGGGAGACCTGTCCGTCAATCTTTTAACCCGGGAGGTCACACGAAGCGGAAAGAATATCGACCTGCAGCCCCGTGAGTTTTCGTTGCTTGAATACCTGATGCGCAATGCCGGCCGAATCGTTTCCAAGACCATGATCATGGAGCATGTGTGGGACTACCATTTCGATCCCCAGACCAATGTCGTAGAGGCCAGAATCAGCCGTTTGCGGGACAAGATCGACAAAAACGCCGACCAGAAACTCATCCATACCGTTCGGGGAGTGGGATATGTCCTTAAAGAAACCCGGTCGCTTCCGGAATAGCCTGACCTTCCGCCTGACCCTGTGGTACGCGGGCATCTTTGCTTTTTCCTCCTTCGTTGCTTTTTTCTTATTTTACAAACTGATCACGACGGTGGTTCAGGAAAAAACGGATCAGGATCTGTTGAACCAGGCCGGGCAGTTTTCGACGGTTTTGAGCGACCGCGGAATCGGGGCGGTCGAGGAACTCGCCTTCTTTGAAGCCCGGGCGGCAGGGGAAAAGAAGGTCTTTTTCCGTCTTCTCTACCCGACAGGCCAGGCCTTCTCCTCGTCCAACATGGCCTACTGGGAGAACATCCCCGTCCAAAAACAGGCGATTCAAAAACTGCTCGGCGGCGCCGGCCGGGTCCTCGAAACGGCCGTCCTGACATCCCGCCAAGACCATGTGCGCATTCTCTACGCCATGATCGGCCCCGGCGTCATCCTGCAGGTCGGCCAGTCCATGGAAAACTACACGCGGATTACGGACGCCTTCCGGAAGATCTTTCTGGCGACGATGGCCCTGCTCATCGGCCTGGCAACGGGCGTCGGCTGGTTCATGGCCCGCCGCGCCGTGTCGGGCGTCGAGACGATAACCAGAACCGCCCGGAACATCTCGGGCGGTACCCTCGAAATGCGGGTCCCCGTGAAGGACCGGGGCGACGAAATCGATCAGCTGGCTATGACCCTCAATCAGATGCTGGACCGCATCCAGTCGCTGGTGGCCGAGATCCGGCAGATGGGGGACGACATCGCCCATGACCTGAAGAGCCCGGTGACCCGGATCCGGGGCATGGCCGAAATCGCCCTGACGACAGGGAAATCGCCGGCCGATTATGAGGCCATGGCAGCCAGCGCCATCGAGGAATGCGACCGTCTTCTGGAAATCATCAACACGATGCTGAT
>JAFGLN010000013.1 GCA_016928025.1 Deltaproteobacteria bacterium | reverse complement strand
TACTACAAAAAATACGATGAGGGTGGCAAAAAAAATGGTGGGAATCAGCGCTAACAACCTTCTAATCAAGAAACCACGCATAAAACATTCCTCTGAAGAAATAAGATATGCCAACCGCAGATATCCGCGGCACTCTAAGACGCAAAATCAAACCCTCAGGCGTCTGACCGTGCAATGATAAAGAAACGGGTTTTCCCAGTCCTCAGCCAGTCAGGGAGAAAAGGAACAATGTCAAGTGTTACCGTGTTTTGACTCAAGAGACGGTTGTTTTTGTTTTTTTCTAAATTCGCTTTTTAATATCTTGAGCCTCGCCATAAGCATATCAGTAATAAAATCAAGGAGCTCTGTTTTATCCAAGTCTCTCATGTTCCAGCCCCTGAGAGGAACAAATGAACAAAAAAAAGCCATGCTGTTTGCCGCCATCTCCAACTCTTTGGTCACAGCCGGCAACTTGAGCCCTCGGCGGAAATTGTCTGCAAGCCATTTTGTATAAGCGGACTCAACATTCAACACCATCCGCAGAAACTCCGAATCCAAAGCAATCGTTTCTCGGAAAAGAAGTTTGATGACGTCGCCGTTTCTATTCCAGGAAACATTCAAGATATGTCTGATGAACGGTCGCAGATCTCTGGGTCCGGAAATATGCCTTTCGGCAAAAGTCTTTTTGAAATCACCCGAGCTGTACATCTTTGTTTTAAAAATATGGACGAGGATATCTTCTTTATTACTGAAATAGTCATAAAAGCTTCCACGATTGACTTTTGATGCGGTGCATATTTGCCGCATGGTCGTGGCGTAATAACCCTGCTTTCTGAAGAGATCCATGGCGGCAGAGATGATCTGCTCACGGCGTTTAGCAATCAGTTCCGGTTTCTTGATATGGGATATGAACTCGCCCATTGCGCACTTTGAAAAATTTTTTACTGACAATCGTCAGTAATCGCATACCTAATCCTTAATAAAATAAAAGTCAACAAAAAATATAGGAAATTTTCGTTTAACAGACTGTATTTTTTACGTGCCGGATATAAATTGTAACCATTTGTTATATTTTGCTTTTCTATATAACCATTAGATTTTAGCTTATGAATCATAGGTGAATATAGGTGATATTGTTTATAGAAAGTCTGACGATTGTCAGTTTTTTATAAAAAATTATTGAAAAAACAAGGAGGGTGACATTGATTGTCTGACCGATTCCCGGCCTTTCGTGAGCGAAGAGCAACATCACGATCTGCCACCGGCAGCCGATGATCGATTCGATCAAGAGGCATAGCGATGGCATTGAGGACAGGGAAATACCCGCAGGACTTTTTACACGATCATCTATGATGACCGGTAAAAAGTCCATCTATTATTGAACAGTAATATAAAGTGATTCAGTAAATACGCAGCTAAAAAATCAGATTAGCCTACGACAACCAGTGCATCAACGGCAATCGGCTTCCCCTGGGACAGGATGATGGGATTGATGTCGATTTCTTTAATATTGTCGTTTTCTATGCCGATTTGTCCGACATTGATCAAGATATTTGCCAAGACTTCAATATCCGCCGCTTCCATACCGCGGACGGCATCGAGGATCTTTTGGCCTTTAATCTCGCGCATCATCTCCAAGGCATCCCTCTTCTCCAGAGGCGCTTTGCGGAAAGATACGTCTCTCAAGATCTCCGTGAAGATCCCTCCCAGACCGAACATGACACAAGGACCGAACTGGGGATCCCGGGTCATGCCCACCACAAGTTCACGCTGGCCTTTGACCATCTCCTGAACGAGAACAGCCGGATCCTTTATATCGCTCATGTTGGCCATGAATTCATCAAAAGTCTTCAGGGCTTCTTCATCATTCCTGATATCCACTTTGATCAGGCCCTTCTCCGTCTTATGGGCCAATTCAGCTGAACTTCCCTTCATAACCAAGGGATAGCCGACTTGCTGTGCGGCCTTCACAACGTCCTCTTTCGTGTCGACGACAACTTCCTTCGTTATGGGAATGGAGTATTTCGCCAGCACTTGCTTGGATTCATATTCGGACAGCGTCGACCGTCCCTCTTTGATAGCCTTTTCTACAAATTCCATCTCTGCCTCCCTAACCTTATGTTTATCAATATATCTATACCTTTTTGGATACAACCTGTCTATATGCCTAATTTTTAAACAGATCAAGCATAATATTTCAAGTTCGTATATATCAAAGCATCTGGACTTTGCAAAAAAAATTTTTAGTTGCCCAGAATTTCTTCCCTTCGCCTATAATATCGGGACACCTGACCGATCGCCCTGAAGGCTTCCGTTAAATTTTCAAAGCATAGGACATTATTTTGAATAAACAATCGCCACGCCTCGCGCCGGACTTCTTCCAGATCCAAATCATCAAGATTTTGACGATTATTGGGTAACACAAGAATGGCAGGTTTACCCGTCTGTCTTTGTACATCCGCCATCATGTCCGCCAATTCGATATAGGGCGTTGCTTCCCGCAATGATTGCATGTTTTCCCGCCGTTGGAACGCCTTATAAACGTATAACAACTGAATCAATATCTGAAGCCCCACCCGTTCTTCTGCCGCGGCATGGAGTAATACGTCTTTTAAAATGAAGGGCGGAACGCCAGGGTTCGCACAATCAACGGGATTCATGGCGCTGGAACCGGGTTTGGGGAGAATGGCCATAATCTTCTCTTGAATTTCAGATTTCAGTTGCGGAAGCTCAATCCCGTTTTCTTCAGCTTCATCACAGGCCGCCACACCCAAGGCACCACCCCCGCCCGCCACAGTGATCCCCTGATAGGATCTTTCCGGAAGCATAGCAAAGGCAAGGCTTGCCTGCGCCATTTCCCAGGTCGAGGATACCCGGACAACATTGGCCTGATGAAGGATGGCATCCCAGATGGCCTTACTGCCGCCCATGGAAGCAGTGTGGCTGGCAACCGCCCTCTGGCCGGCCGGGGACAGGCCGCCTTTATAAATAATAACGGGCTTTCTTGCCGTTACCTGCTGAAGAGCGCTGAAGAAGGCATCACCATCTTCAATGCCTTCGATATACATACAGATGACCTTGGTCTCCGGATCGTCGCCCAAATATTGCAGAAGCTCCGTTTCCCGGAGGTCCACGCCGTTGCCGAAGCTAACAACCTTGCTGTAGCGCAAACCCAACCATTTCCCGATATTGATGAAATCGTTGGTCATGCCGCCGCTTTGCGCCAGAAAGGCAATGGGACCGCTTTCTCTGGGAAATTCGGCGCCCGGCAGGATGGTCAGACCGCTCCGGGGACAGTAAATGCCAAAACAGTTCGGTCCCACAATGCGGAAATCTTTTTGCGCAGCTTTTTTTAAATCCTCTTCCAGAGCCTTTCCCTCCGGAGTTCCCAGTTCTTTGAAACCGGAAGATAAAACCTCGGCACCGGCGGCATCCTTCCGCCGGCAGTCTTCAAGGGCTCGGACCACCAGAGGAGCAGCTACCGCAACCACGCCGAAATCAATCCTATCCGGAATATCCTCAACGGACTTGTAAATTTTCAGCCCGGCAATTTCGCCGCCCTTCGGATTAACCGGAAATATTTTACCCTCGTAGCCGATACTGAGGAGTGATTTCAGCATGCCGCTTCCGAAACCGTAACCTTCTGCGGAAACACCGATGATGGCAAGACTCTGGGGATGAAATATCCTCTCATAATCCGTACCGGCAACCACTTCTTTTAATTCAACCGTCATGAAACATGCTCCTTAAAAGCACCCGTCAAAACCCAACAAAAAACAACCAGCCGCCCCAGACCAGGTTACTTTTTTAGTATATTGATATTATAAAGTATTCGTGAAGCCACCAAGAGGCAAAAAGACCGATGATAGACTACATGCGCCGCTTTCTTATCAGAAACAAAGCAGAAGATCAATTACAAACATGATAATAGCCCAGGGGGGCTTTTCCGCCTTGACGCTTATGCATCGTTGCGATATATAAGTGTTTTACACCCAAAGACACCCGTAAGAAGGAATAAAGGGCCGGTCTCTATCGTCCTTTTTTATTTCGTGAACCCGAAAGAGGAGCCGACCGATAAGAACGGCAAGGAGGACCCATGAAATTTATAGATGAAATCAACATTGACGGGGGAAAAGTCCTGTTCCGGTTCGATTTCAATGTTCCTTTGGACAACGCCCTGCAGGTGACCGACGATACCAGAATTACAGAGGCGCTGCCGACCATTCGTTACGCTCTCAACAAAAAAGCTCGCGTCATCATGATGTCTCATCTGGGAAGACCGAAAGGGAAAAAGTCGCTACAGTACAGTCTGGCGCCTGTTGCCGGGAGACTGTCAACACTTTTGGGACGGGATGTGAAAATGGCCGGCGATTGTATCGGCCGGGCGGTTGAGGAACTGGTTGATCGGATGGAGCCTGACTCTCTGATCCTGCTTGAAAACCTCCGCTTTCACGCGGAAGAAGAAGCCAATGATGATGAATTTGCCAGCAGCCTTGCGGCGCTGGCCGATGTTTACATCGACGATGCCTTTGGAAATGCCCACCGGGCCCATGCATCGAATACGGGCGTGACCAAATTTGTGAAGGCCTGCGGTGCCGGCTTTCTCATAAAAAAGGAATTGAATTATTTGAAAACGGTCCTGGAAAAGCCCGACAGACCTTTTGTTGCCATTATCGGGGGCGCAAAAGTCTCCGGAAAGATGGAGGTCCTCCTTCATCTCATGACAAAAGTCGATAAGATGATCATCGGCGGCGCCATGGCGTTTACGTTTCTCAAAGCCCAGGGCTACGATGTCGGCAAATCCCTGGTCGAAGACGATCTGCAGCCCAAAGCCCTGGAAATTATGGATATGGCGGAAAAACAAGGCGTGAAATTATTGCTGCCCGTTGATTGTGTTATGGCTGAAGATAAAACCAACGAATCGCCCAATGCCGTTATGACGATTCAGTCTATGAATCCCGAATGGATGGGGCTGGATATCGGTCCGGAAACCACGGCCCTTTTCTCCAAAGCCCTGAAGGATGCCAAAACCATTGTATGGAACGGCCCCATGGGGTTGTTTGAGATGGATGCTTACAGCGCCGGGACATCCGCTCTGGCCCGAAGTGTCGCCGCATCATCGGCTGTTTCCGTTGTCGGCGGCGGCGATACGGTGACGGCTGTTCACAAGGCGGGTGTGGCCGAGCGAATGAGCTTTATCTCCACGGGCGGCGGCGCGTCCCTCGAACTGCTCGAAGGGAGAGTGCTTCCTGCCATCGAGGCGCTCGAACATTGCGGAAGCAAAATTTAAAACTGTAATGCGTAAGATAAAGATCATTTTGGAATATGATGGTACCGGCTATCGAGGGTGGCAGCAGCAGAGGCATCGCCCTACGATTCAGGAAATCCTGGAAGAAACGATCGGCACCATCACTAATGAAAAAATTAAGGTCATCGGCTCCGGTAGAACGGATGCGGGCGTCCATGCCTTGAATCAGGTCGCCCATTTCAAAACCTCATCCAATTTGGATTTAGGCAGACTTTTTACCGGCATCAATAGCCTGTTGCCAAAACAAATTGCGATAAAAGAACTGACAGAGGTTGATGAAAATTTTCACGCCCTGCATGATGTAACAGGAAAAACCTACCTCTATCAGATTTACAACCGGCCCGTTCGTTCCGTGCTGTACAGGCATTACGCGTGGCATATCCCTTATCCCCTGGACGTGGAAAAGATGAAAGAAGCGGCCCTTTTTCTTTTAGGATCACACGATTTTTCCTCTTTCTGCGCAACGGGGACCGATGTCGCAACCCGGGACAGAACGATCCGGCAAATCGATATCAAATCAAGCGATGATGGTTTCATCAGGATCCGGATCGAGGCCGACGGATTTTTGCGATACATGGTCCGAAATATTATCGGGACGCTGGTGGATGTGGGCAGAGGCAAAACGCACCCCGCCGAACTCAGAACGATTTTGAACGCGAAAGACCGAAAAGCGGCCGGTATGACGGCACCGCCCTACGGTTTATTCTTGAAAGATGTGAAATATTAGCCATGAAGATTCTTATTTTGGGGCACAAAGGCATGCTGGGGTTCGACCTCATGCTGAAGCTGCACCCGGCAAACGAATTGACCGGCAAGGATATCGATGATTTCGACATCACCTCACCGGACGACTGCCGGGATATCATTTCGGAATCAAAACCAGATTGCGTCATCAATGCCGCCGCCTTTACGAATGTCGATGCCTGCGAAACGGAAAAAGAAAGGAGTTTCGACGTCAACGCCCTCGGCGTCAAAAACATTGTCGAAGCCTGCAAAAAAAGGAATGTCAAAATCGTACACTTCAGCACGGATTATGTTTTTGACGGCACCAAAAATTCGCCTTACACCGAAAAAGACATCTGTAACCCCATCAATTTTTACGGCCAGACAAAGCGCGAGGGGGAAACGTTCCTTCATGCCCTTTCCCAAAACTATCTTGTCATCCGAACGTCATGGCTTTATGGGATCAACGGCCGGAATTTCGTCAAGACCATTATGCAAAAAGCCCAAACGGAAAAAAAGCTGGAGGTCGTCAACGATCAAATCGGTTCGCCGACTTACACGAAAGATCTTGCCGGGGCCGTCAAACTGCTCTTGGAAAAAAATCAGACCGGCATCTTTCATGTGACCAACAGGGGACATTGCAGCTGGTATGATTTTGCCGTGAAAATTCTTCAGAACAACAATATGACGGATGTGACCGTTAATCCCGTCAAAACGGAACAGTTCGTCAGACCGGCCATGCGCCCTGCATACAGCGTTTTGAGCAACCGCAAACTTCATGAGACCACTGGGAAAATGATGAGACCCTGGCAAATCGCCCTGATGGATTATTTGGATTTGGAAAGGTTCAAAAACACCATAACGGCCTCATAAGGGCCCTGCTGACCAATCGCCTGACCTGTTCAAAATTAAATGGTATGGAACATCATGATAATGCGAAGTAACTTGACACCGACCCGTAATTGAGTATACTTTTTCCCGGATTTGCTATTTTTAACAGGAAAAGATAGTTTCCCTCAAGCCCGGTTCCAAGATTTCAAAAGTTGTCAAACATACCCGATTCAGAAGTACTGAGCACATCCAAGTTAATGGAGAAGCGATGAAGAAAATTATACTGCTTTTAATAGTGATGATCCTGATTTTTCCATTATCTTCTTCAAACGCTCAACATAAGGTCAGAGCGGAGGGAATGGCCACCATCCATAAAAACTTCATCGATATCGCCCGGGACAAGGCCGTGGAAAATGCACAGCGCCACGCCGTGGAAAAAATCGTCGGCGTCATGATTTCCAGCACATCGGAAGTGGAAAATTATCAGTTGAAACTGGATCGCATTCTTTCCGAATCCCAGGGTTTCATCAACGATTTTCGGATCGTCTCCGAACAAAGAATCCAGGATCAATACCAAGTCGTCATTGAGGCCGATGTCGGGACGGGCAGATTGAAGGACCGCATGACGGCCATCAATCTGGTCATGGTCAGAAAAGCCAAACCGCGTTTGATGATTATCTTTAGCAATCATAAAGTGAAGGACGCCGTTGCCGAAGCATCGATGGCCAAACTCTTCCTATCCAAAGGCTTTCGAATCAATGATGCCGAAATTATCAAAAAAGCCAGCGACCAGCAAAATCTACAAAAAACGTTGTCGGACAACCGGGAAGCAGCGAAAATTGCCCGCGCTTGCGGTGCAGAAATCATCATCAGCGGCTGCACGGAGGTAACCAGCCGTTCTTTTGTTATCAGCGGCATAGAAATGCATTCAAACAAAGTGGTGGTATCGGCTAAAGTCATCAACGGAGATACGGGAGAGGTCATTGCCACAGACAGTGAAATGGCTTCCGCTCCGGGCGTAAAAGGTGATTTTAAGGCCGTTATGGAAAAAGCCGCCGAATCGCTGGCCCGAAGACTGGTGATGAATGTGTTGGAGCGTTGGTCCTCCGAATTGGCCAATGCGATGACGGTTAATCTGGTCGTCTCCGGCCTGGAGTCCTATCATGATCTTTTAAAACTCAAAGAATTGCTGCCTCTGGAAGTGAAGGGCATTAAAGAAATGTTTCAAAGAAACTATTATGATGGTCAAGTCGAACTGGATATCGAAATAAACGGGACAACACAAGGTCTGGCTGACGATCTGGCGGCGATAAAAATCAATAACGGAGAAATTAAGGTATTGGAAATCACTCAAAACAGGATTAAGGCCACGATCCAATAGATGCGAGGATAATTCGTTCCAGGACACGGGGTCCTTTCCACAAACTCAATCCAGTAGATCAATCTATTTTTAAAAGTGACGGGGAGGCAATGATGAAATTCAGGAATGTTCATATAAAACTGGCCGGGGTGCTGATCATCTTATTTTTATCCGGCTGTGCCGTGAGTGAAAGTTACAAGGTCGGTCAGGAACTGAGCGGGGCGAACCGGTGGGATGATGCGATAGTTTATTTCGAAAAAGCCCTCAATGAAGATCCGGATAATCAGGACTATCAAAACGCCCTGTTGAATGCGAAACGCCAAGCGGCAAGAACCCATTATGAAAAAGCTAAACGCATGCTGGCGACCGTTTCCGACACCGATCTGTCTATTCTTCAGCGGATCTCCAAAGAAGCCGATACAGCTCACAGTCTGGATCAAAACAACTCTGAGATATCCTTATTCGACAATCAGATCAAAGAGAAAATCCATGCTCTCCGGGAGACGATCAAAACCCTGAATAGTCAGATTGACATCGATATGCAAAAGGAAGATTGGAGCGCAGCCATCGACAAACTCGAGCAAATTAAAAGAATCAACCCCGGGTATGAAGATATGGGCAACAGAATGGCCAAAGCCAGGCAGGAAGGGGCAAAATCATATTATCGCCAGGGCGTCGATTTGGGCAAACAGGAAGATTGGAAGATGGCGGCACGGGCATTTAAAGCAGCCATGGAAATCAACCCGGCGTATTATGATGTCGCCAAGCTCTATCAGGAGGCTAAGTCAAAAGACCGGATAGATTATTTTCTGGATGAAGCCGAAAAAGCCCTGAGGGCAAATCATTGGGACCGAACGATCCTGATGTATGAAAAAGCGAAGGAATATGAGCCGGGCAACCCGGAGCTTATCCAAAAAATAGCTCACTTAAAAGGGAAGGCCAGTCAGTCTTATTTTGACGACGCCTATCAGTTTACAAAACAGGACATGCTCAACAAAGCCTTAAAAAAGATCGAACTGGTAAGACAATACAACCCGGCCTCGGGAAATGACCCCCTATTCAAAGAATTGACCGATCGCTTAAGTACAAAACTCATGTCACGGGCGGATGCCTGCGTGGAACGAGAACTGTGGGGAAACGCTTTAGTCTGGTATCAGAAGATCAATGCCGTCAATCCGGATTATCCTGATCTGTTTCAAAAAATACTGGATACGAAAGATCACATTTACCGGCGCATTAAAAAATCCATCGCCGTTTTCGATTTCAGCAGCCCCAGCAATAATGAAGATGCCGGAAAAATCGTCGCCAGCAAACTCATTACCTATCTGCATAAATACGCCAGCGGGGATATTCGCATTATCGAGCGGGAAAATCTTCAGTCCATATTAAGAGAGATGCAACTGGGGCAGACGGGCATCGTAGACACCAAAACAGTTCAGACCTTGGGGAAGATGAAGGGCATCGACACCTTTATCATGGGAAATGTTTTGCATTTCACCACCAAGAAAAACAACATACCCAGCACCAATCAGGTTAAAGTCCTGGTCAATGAAGAAACCGTTCGCAATCCTGATTTTACGGACTGGCTGATCATGAATCCCAAACCGTCGGTGGAAGATTTAAAGAATGCACCGCCGCGAAACATCACAAAAAAGAATTATCAATTCATTTCTTATACCCAGGGCTCCGCCAAGATCACCGCCATCATTGAAATTTCTTATAAGCTTGTCGACAGCCGGACCGGGGAAAATATTTTTACGAATACCATACCGGGCAGGCTCATTAAGGAAGACCGGTATTCGGATGCGGTGCCGGCCGCCAAAATTGCCTACGACCCCCTCGAGCTGCCGACAGAAATCGAAGTTCTGGACGAATTAACCAATCAGAAAATATTTGAGGTGGCCCAAAGCGTCCTGAATAACTTTCAAAGTCTGGAGGTAGATTATTTTAACGAAGGCCAGCAACAGCAAAAACGCCGAAATATCAACCAGGCGATTGAAAAGTATATCGATGCCGTTTTCGATGAAAAACTAAAAGGCATCTCCACACCTATTTCTCAGAGATCATTGGAAATTATTGAAAATTTGATTCAGAATCTATAGCAGTTTCTAAAAAGGATGGTCAGGGTTCAGGATCCTTTAGTTCGGGAGGATGTTCATGAGGGGTAAATATTATCTATGCCTTTTTTTCCTTTTCGTTGGTCTATGGCCGGCCGGTCATGCTGCCGCCAACGGAATTTCACCGGTCAAGCTGTCCGTTTTTAATTTCGGCGCGGTGAATCTGGAGGCATCCGGTTACGGCACAACCATCACCAATATGTTGATGACGTCTCTGGTAAAAGAACCGAAAATGAGTTTGCTCGGACGACGGGAACTTGAATTTTTTCTCAGCCTCAATGACCTGCAGCAGAACGACGTTTTTGACAATGTCGTAGCCATCGGCACACGCCTGGGGCTTGATGTGATTGTCGTCGGGACTGTGGAAAAACAAGGGGGCGTTGTCATTGTAAACACCAAAGTCATTCATATCCCGCAAAAAAAAATTATTTTACACAACCGACTGAAGGCCTTGGGCAATGCCGGCCTGCTGAATGAAGTCAGCACCCTCAGCGATTTGATCGTCGATACCATTAACGCAGAAACAGGGCGGCAAAAAGATGATAAGACGGCAAAGGCCAAACTGCCCGTTGAAATAAAAAAGAAGACCGGCGACAAAAGTGTTCATCTCACATGGAACAATCCGCCCGACAGCAACAACGCCGGATATGAAATCTTTCGGGGCGTCTCCCCGGAGGGTCCTTTTACAAAGATCGCCAACATCAATCAATTAGAATATCTGGATTCGAATTTGGAAACCAATACCACCTATTACTATAAAATAAGATCTTATAACCGGAAGGGAATCCCCAGTGAATATGCAGACCTGATTACTGCGGAAACGGCCCCGGCTCCAAATCCTCCTGTTATTTTAAAGGCGGAAGGACATCTTGGAAGCATCCATCTGGTCTGGTTTCCCAATCCCGTCCCGAGCAAGGATCCTCTAAAATTAAAAGGGTACAAAGTCTATCGCGCCGAAAAAGAACAAGAGCCTTATAAAGAAGTAGCCAATATCCTGGAGAAAAACGCTGGTTTCAAGTCGGAAAGTATCACTGCGGAGGATAAGTTCATCAAAATGACCTACCAGGACCACAATCTGAAGGATGGCCAAATTTATTACTATAAATTAACGGCTTATAACGAAAAAAACCAGGAAAGCGATTTCTCCATTGCCATAAAAGGCTCAACCCTGCCGGCCATTACAGGATTGAAGGCCCAGGGCGGCATGATCAGAAAAATTATCCTCTCCTGGAAGTCCACCCCCTCACCTTTTATCAAAGGCTATTACGTTTATCGCAGCACAAAGGCCGACGAAAATTTTACGAGGATTATGACCCTTGATGCCAAAGAGGACCGGACGATTCAATGGGTAGATCAGGAAGGGCTCGACGACGCGCAACGTTATTATTACCGCATTACGGCCTTCGAAGACCTGAATGTGGAGTCATCACCCTCCGACGCCGTCCAGGCCGTCACAAAAGGCAAACCGCCTGCCCCCGAAGGGCTGAAGGCCGTCAGCGGCCTCGTTAAAAAGGTCGATTTATCCTGGAAAGCCTGTACAACGGACGACGTACAGGGATATAACCTGTACCGGTCCAAGCAGGAATACGGTGAATATACGTTCGTCAAACGGATCGATGGGCGGGAGATCACTCAATTCACCGACGGCAGTACTTTCCTGGGAAGTTTGTTTGAAAGCCTGGATGACGGTACCATCTACTTTTATGCCGTCAAATCTTTCAATCTCGTCAATGTGGAGAGCGATTTTTCCCAAGTGGTCTCTGTAAAGACAAAACCCCGGCCGGCGAAGCCTTCGGGTTTAAAAGGGGAAAAGGGGAAGGTCAAATCGGTTCCCCTTGTGTGGAACGCCAATCCCGAAAAGGATATCGTCGGTTATCATCTCTACCGGAATTCAAGTTTAACCGGTTTTGTCGGTATTGATACGTTTTCACAGATTGCCGACGTGAAAGAAACGAGCTATGTCGACGGCGACTTGAAAGACGGTCAGACCTATATCTATAAACTACAGGCGGAAGATAAAGATGGTTTGCTGAGTGATTACTCGGACGCCGTCACGATTCAGACCAAACCCAAACCCCGGCCGCCGGAAGGCCTGAAAGGCGATATCCGGAACGGCAAGGCTCATCTTAGCTGGATGCCTGCTCAAGAGACGGACATTGCTCATTACATCGTTTACGCCAAGACGTATTTTCAGCTGGCAAAAGTTGCTGTTGTTCAGAAACCGGATTTTACAGGCGTCAGTCTGCCGGAGGGGAAAACAAGAACTTATTGCGTAACGGCCGTCGATCGAGATGGTCTGGAAAGCGATGCCTGCCGGGAAATTACCGTAACAGGCAAATAGGCCGTGCCATCAGGTCTGTTGATCTCGCTGCCACCTCAATTTGAGGGTAGATAGTCATCGAAATAAAGAAGTGATTTTTTAACGCAGGGCTCAGGGATGTCCGTCAGGATTCATTAAAAAACTTTATGCAAAAGTGGAAGGTTCAGGGAGGATCGATATATGAACAAAATACTGAAATGGGCGGCCATCGTTCTTTTGCTGCCCTTCATGATCCCCATGCAAAGCTGTGTCGTCGCTACCAAAGATACAGTGGTGACGCCGCAAATCCAGTCGCTTTTCAAGGGAACCCATCAAATTGATCCCTATATGGAAAAGCACATCCCTTTATCAGTGGCGGTCCTGCCGTTTAACAACCAGTCGGAAAGCCGGGAAGGCAACGTCGCTGTCCGCAAAGGATTTTATAATCACTTCAGTTCACTGCCGTTCAAAGACATGGAACTCTACCGTATCGATGCCCTGCTCCAGAATGCCGGTTTATCGGATCCGAAGATGATCCAAAAGACCTCCCCTCAGGAACTGGGAAAAATTCTTGATGTGGATGCCGTCATCTTCGGCGATATTTCCAATTTTGATAAGCTGTTTGCCCTCATTTATTCCCAGGTTTCCGTCGGGGCGGAAATCAGAATGTATGATACCAAGACGGGAAACTTCCTTTGGAGCGGAAAACACATCGCCAGAATCCATGAGGGGGGGCTATCGACGACACCCGTGGGGCTGATCGCCACCGTCGTGGCAACGGCCATGAATGTGAGAGATATACAACTGCTCAGGGCCTGCGACGATTTATTCCGGGATATGGTGAAAACCATCCCCGTTCCGGCCATTGCCGAAGCTCTGCGTCCGCCGACGATTTCACTTTTGACCCAGGATTCCAAAAATCTGCCCAAAAAGGCCGGTGATGAAATTAAGGTCGTCATCCAGGGAACCCCGAAGATGCGGGCACACTTCAAGATCGGCGATCACAAAACCAGAATTGCGATGCGGGAAATGGAGCCGGGAGGGTATTTGGGGGTGTACAAAGTTTTACCGGGCGACAATGTAAAGAACGCCATGATCACCGGTTACCTCACGGATGATGCGGGTAACACGGCGGAATGGGTCGACGCCGTGGGGACCGTTACCCTCGATACGAGCTCACCGGAAAAAATAAAAAATGTGATCGGTGTGGGACGGAACCATTTAAACATTCTGCGTTGGGAAAAATCATCCGCTTCCGACCTTGCCGGCTATTGTATTTACCGCAGTGCAACCCCCCTGTCCGGTTTTCAGGCCGTCGGGAAAACGGAATTTAATGAATATCGCGACGAGGGTCTGACCAATTTCCGAACCTATTATTATAAAATAACGGCTTTAGACCGCGCCGGCAATGAAAGCGAGACTTCGGACACCTTGCCGGGCATGCCCGTGGCACCCGGCCCGACCTTCGTTTCAGGATCCATTGAAACAGACGCAACCTGGTATTCCGGCGCCAGTCCTTATATAATCGAAAATACCGTTACCGTCAAAGATAAGGCTCTGTTAAGGATAGAACCGGGAACGGAAATCTTTTCCAAGGGAGGGGCATTGATCGTCGAAGGCAGACTGGATGCCCAGGGGAACGGCGAACATATCATCAGCTTTGAATCAGCCCCAGGAGTGAAGTCCTGGGACGGGATTATCTTTACGAACGTCAAGGACAAAGAAAATGTGATGCGGTTTTGCCGCATAAGAAATGCAGCAGCGGGCATTGCCTGCCTCAACGCCTCGCCGCACATATCCTCCTGCGAACTGGCGGAAAACAAAACGGCAATCAAAGTAACCGGCGCTTTTTCGAAACCCGTCATTACGGCCAACACGATCCAGAAAAACAGGGCGGCGGCGGTTCTGGTCACTGCCGGGTCAGCCCCCACATTCAACGACAACAGGATTATGAATAACGTGCGGGAAGGCATCTCCGTTCAAGGGGCCGCACCTTCCATCGTTCACAATGTGATCACGGGTAATCAGGGCGGAGGCGTTTCCGTCCGGACGAGCCGGGCGATGATCACCGAAAACAACATAACCGACAATTATCCATTCGATATGACCGGCGACCTGGCGGGCGAGGCGGTCCATGCTTTAAACAACTGGTGGGGCAGCGCCGATGGATTGGATGTTTTGAAAAAAATCAAAGGCAAAATCGATATCCGCTCGATTTTAAGCGGCCCCTGGCCCGAAGGTCAGTCTTTGAAGCTGCCGATTTTATCGCAGGTTTTGAAAGGAACGATCCACAATGACGCCTTTTTGATCTTATCCAACAGTCCTTATCATATCGTCGAGGATGTCATAATAAGCGGCGGAGCCACCCTGTATATTGAACCGGGCGTTGTCCTGCAATACGACCCCAACACATCCATCATCACCAAAGACGGCGGCGTTATAGCGCGGGGAACTATGGAGAGCCCCATTCTATTCACGGCATCGGCATCCTCACTATCGCCCGGTTGTTACAACAGCGCCGTACAACTGACTCAACGGACCAGTATCAACAGTGCCTTCGCTTTCTGCATCGTTAAATACGCGACCACAGCCTTCGACATCTATTACGGCACACCGGAAATTTCACTGTGTCATATCACACAAAGCGCCCAAAGCGGCATCTATTGCCGGAACGACACCGCACCCAAGATTCTTTATAATACATTCAACGGCAACCTCGGCGAGGGGGCCATTAAATGTGTGGGAACGTCGAACCCGTCCATTCATTACAATAACTTTGTCGACAACACCGTGGCCATCCAGACCTTCTCAACGATTCATATCGACGCTCGGCACAATTGGTGGGGCGGCAATCCGCCGCCTCCAGGGATAATCTGGGGGGATAATATCAATATTAAACCCTGGCTGGAAGAGCGGCATGAAAAAGCCTTCACGGCGACACCACCGACCGGCCGATAGATAAAAAACGTCATTGAAACGTCTGAGGCATTCTGCTATTTTATGCTCCACCAATAAGGGATGCCTGCTTCAGATCAGGGATAGAAATTGATTCAAGGCAATATGATTCGATAGTCATTTAAGGAGGATGTTATGAAATCAAAGCTCGTCGTCAGCATGGGAATAACCATTAGCCTGCTACTTTTGGCTGTCGGTCAGGTTTTCGGTCAAGAAAAAGTGAGCCCTTCGGAATGGACACAAATTGTGGAGCAGATCGGCGACAGCGGTAGAATCAACTGGTCTGAAGGCTATATTGAGGCGGTCGGCATCGGAGCGCCGCCGGAAAGGGCTTTTGGGAAACCTCAGGCACGGCCCATGGCCCTGAGGGCCGCCACGCTTGATGCCTATCGAAAATTGCTGGAAGTGACGAAAGGCGTCCGTATCGATGCCTCAACCACCGTCAGGGATTTTACCGTGGAAAGCGATGTGATCAATACCCAGGTGAACGGTCTGATCAAAGGCGCCAAAGAAGTCCATAAAGAATATTTATCCGACGGGACTGTTGAAGTCACCATCAGGATGCCTCTGTCGGGCACTTTTTCCGAAATCTTCATTCCCCGAGCCATGATCAAGAAACCCCTGGATCAACAAGAACCCACCGCCCCGGCACGGGAATCCGAATTTCCGGAGGATGACACCTCCGAACCGGACGTAACGGAAACGGATGTCGCGAAACCGGCAAAACCGGAAGCGGCGGGAGATGATGAGGCAGCGCCCAAGGCCCCGGCAAAGATTGTCTACACCGGTATGGTTGTTGACGCTCGCGGCCTCCAGGCCAGGCCGGCGATGTCACCGAAAATCCTCGACGAGAGCGGCCAGGAGATTTACGGCTCCGCAAATGTCGATCGGGAATATGCTATTCAGCAGGGCGTCAGCGGTTACGCCCGTGATCTGACAGCAGCTCAGAGCAATCCCCGGGTAACGAATAATCCCGTCAGTTTGAAGGGGATTAAAACGGAAGGCCCCGGCAGATGCGATATTGTTATCAGCAATGCCGATGCTGAATTGATCCGTGCTTCAGGCGATTACACGGATTTTTTAAAAAAATGCCGCGTCATGATCGTATTGGATTGATGAACATCGTCTGATTCGTTTTCATCAGATTTGCCGGAATTTCTAATTTCCACGGGTGAGTCGGCAGGTACTTCATCGCATTATCATCTTCTTTCATGGCAAACTTTCAAAACAACAGACCGCAGCCCGTCACCGGATCAGTGCTGCGGTCTGTTATATTCGGCCCTTGCCGCTATCCAGGCAGGCGCGGCGTTAGGTCAGGGGCGAACCGGCATGAGGAGGAAAGCCATTGTCCGGAAAAATTGTGAGACTACCGGAGGACTTAACCAATAAGATCGCCGCCGGAGAAGTCGTAGAAAGACCGGCGTCGATCGTCAAGGAGCTGCTCGAAAATGCCCTTGACGCCGGCGCCACGGATGTAACCATCGAACTGACGAACGGCGGATGCGGCGCCATCAAGATCGTCGACAACGGCGAAGGCATGGATCACGCCGATGTGCCCCGGGCTTTCGAGCGATATGCCACCAGCAAAATTTACGAGTTCGGGGATCTCTATAAGGTAAAATCCTTCGGCTTCCGGGGAGAGGCGCTTCCCAGTATCGCCTCCGTATCCAGGGTCGAACTGATCAGTAAACGGCCGGACGCCCTCACGGGCATAAAGGTTATCGTCGAAAACGGTAAAATCCTGGACCTGACGGAAACAGGCTGCCCTCCCGGCACGTCCGTCAGGGTCGATCATATCTTTGACGCCGTACCGGTCAGAAAAAAGTTTTTGAAAAAGGAAATAACGGAACAGGGAAATTGCATGGATGTCATCACCCGGACGGCCCTGGCCCATCCCGAGGTCAGAATCAAGGTCCTGACGAGAGGCAAGATGCTCATGAACATCCCCCCGACGAAAGACCTTTCCGAGAGGATTTCCCTGGTCCTGGGCACTGATTTTACGGATCACGGCCTGTCCGTTTCCGGATCGAAGGAGGGCATCGGCATTGAAGGCTTCGTTTCCCGGGCCGATTTTACCCGCTCCAGCGCCAAACACCTGTTCTTCTTTGTCAACAAACGGTTTATCCGCGATTATCTCATCAATCACGCCGTCATAACGGTTTACGGACGCTTGATCGAAGCCCGACGATATCCTTCGGCGGTCTTATTTATCGACATCCCCCCGGACGCCGTCGACGTGAATGTGCATCCCAACAAAATGGAGGTCCGTTTCGAAAATCCCCGCAGCATCTACGACGCCGTTTACAGGATTCTTACCGATGCCCTCGCCGAAACGACACCGGTCTTGAATCGATCATCCGTCGGCGTTTCAAATTTCCACCCGGGAAAGACCGGACCTTGGCACTACCATGCCCGCATTGAAGAAGCCCTGAAGCGCTACACCGTTAAATCCGGGACCGGCAAGCTGTTTTTCGATCAGAGGGATTTTGACCGTCGGAACCGGACAAATGAAGAGGCGCAGCAGCAGAGCCTGTTCGCGCCGGACCAAACCGGAGACATGGATGTTTTCGGCTCCGAGCGCATAACCTTTTCCGATCTTGATTATATCGGGCAGGCCGGCAGTGTCTACCTCCTCTTTCAGTCGGCCGCGGCCCTCGTGATTGTGGATCAACATGCCGCTCATGAACGGGTCCTCTTTGATCAATTGAAAGAAGATGCCGATAAACCGGAACAAAAATCACCGGGGCAACGGTTACTGATGCCGGAAATCCTGAGTCTGACGCCGAAGGATTACGCTTTTATCATGCGGGAGCGGCAAACGTTCGTTCAGGCGGGCATCGAGATCGAACCCTTCGGCACCTCTGAAGTGGCCGTCAAGACCGTTCCGGCGCGTCTGGCCCATATCGCGCCAAAGGACCTGATGATGGATATGTTGGAAGAGTTTTCGGAAACGGAACGGGTCGCAGAACCCGTGCAAAGGCAGGATAAAATCTTTGCCGTCATGGCCTGCAAGGGCGCGGTCAAGGCCAATCAGCGCCTCTCGACGGACGAAGTGACCGCCCTTTGTCAGGCCCTGGATGCGACCCCTTTTTCTGCGACCTGCCCCCATGGCAGACCCGTTTACATTGTCTATCATTTTACGGATCTGGAAAAGATGTTCAAAAGGCGCTGAGGCAGGATACGATCCATGGAAACACCCAAACCCAAGCCGCGCCTGATCTTCATTCTCGGTCCGACGGGTATCGGTAAAACATCCACGGCCGTCAAACTGGCCGCTCCCCGGGGCGGAGAAATCATCAGCGCCGACTCCATGCAGGTCTACCGTCACATGGACATCGGCGCCGCAAAACCGACACCGGAGGAACGATCGGCCGTCCGGCACCATCTGATCGACTGTGTCGAGCCTCACGAACCGTTCAACGCCTCCCTCTTTATCGAAAAGGCCCGAATCATTATCGACAACCTTCAGGCGGCGGGCAAGCCCATCTTTATTGTCGGTGGGACCGGCCTGTATGTCAAGGCCCTCCTGGGCGGGCTCTTTGACGGCCCCGCCGCGAACGCGGATATCCGGTCGTACTATAAGGAAGCGCTGAAACGGCACGGTAAGGCGTATCTTTACGATCTCTTGAAAAGCAAAGACCCCAAAGCGGCGGCCGCCACCAATCCGGGCGACGCCTCTCGCATGATCAGGGCCCTGGAAGTGATGGACCTGAGCGGGGAGTCGATCGTCGACAGGCGGGAGAGCCATGGATTTCAAGACCGTCGTTACGAAGCCCTGAAGCTCGGGCTCTCCATCGACCGGGACGAACTTTACCGGCGGATCAGCGAACGGACCGATCAAATGATCGCGAAAGGTTTCATCGAAGAGGTGCGAAAGCTCATCGCCATGGGATACAATGAAACACAGAAGCCGATGAGATCGCTGGGTTACAAGCATATTTCGAATTATCTGACCGGACAATACGATTTGGACGAAGCGGTTCGCCTCATGAAGCGCGATACCAGAAACTATGCCAAAAGACAGTTGACCTGGTTTATGGCCGATCGGGACATCGAATGGGTCCCTTATCGGGATTTGGACGCAATGGAAAAGAAAATCGATGCCTTTATCGACGGCAGAGGCGAGTGATGCCTTAATCCCCCAAAATTAAGATGCTTTGTTGTTGACATCGGGCCGTTTTTTTCTTATACGCATCAGATGCGATTAAGCAGCGATCCCATTAATTAATAAGGATGACAAAACCACCTTTCCATGGATCTCATTCTATACGTATTCGATATTTTCATTCACCTTGACAAACACCTGAGTATGATCATCCAGAACTTTGGTGTCTGGACCTATTTAATATTTTTTATCGTGATCTTCTGTGAAACCGGTCTGGTTGTCACGCCGATCCTGCCGGGGGATTCCCTGTTATTCGGTCTGGGATATTTTGCCGCCATCGGGGCCCTGCAAATCGAAATTCTTGTGGCCGCCCTGGCCTGCGCGTCCATCTGCGGGGACAATGTGAATTATACCATCGGCAGGTTCGTCGGACCGAGGGTCTTTTACCAGGAAAACGTCCGGTTCCTCAACAAGGAATATTTAAGCCGGGCCCATCAGTTCTATGAAAAACACGGAGGGAAGACCATCATCCTCGCGAAATACGTCCCCATCATCCGCACGTACGCGCCTTTCGTGGCCGGCATCGGCAGCATGACCTACAGAAAATATCTCACCTTCAACGTCATCGCGGGCATAGCCTGGGTTTCCACCATGACCCTCTCCGGCTACTTCTTCGGCGATCTGCCTTTTGTCAGGAACAATTTTGGTGTGGTGGTTTTGGCCATTATTTTCATCTCCATTCTGCCGGGTATTATTCATTACATTCGCCAGCGTAAAGAGATCGCTTAAACTCACAGGACATCGATTGTATGAACGGTATCACGAATCCCCGCAAAAAGAAAAGATGGACCGGGGTCATACTTTTCATGGTGTTATCGGCCGCCTTTGTTGCCCCGCAAACGGCCGGCGCCGCCGTTATCATTAAAATCGGCAGCGACGTCACGGTGGAAAAGGAGCGGACGGTTGATCACGTCATCGCCGTGGGCGGGCAAATTACGGTTTACGGCCGGATTGTCGAGCACGTTGTGGCAATCGGCGGCTCCGTCGTTCTGGGAAGCACGGCGGAAATCGGCGGCAATGTTATCACCGTCGGAGGTGTGATTGTCCGGGGCCGGGGGGCGGAAGTTCAAGGCCACATGACGCAGATCAATGCGACCGAGTTGGCCGGCTCGATAAAATCGTTGTTAAAGAGCGAGCGGGAAGGATGGCATTGGGTCTCCGCCGTTTTATCCTTTCTGGTGTTTATCGGATTTTCCCTGCTCGCTCTGCTGATGACGGTCCTTTTCCCGGACTCCATCCGGCAGATTGCCGACATCATGCAACAAAACACTTTTAAGGTTTTCCTGTCGGGCATTTTCGGCTTGATCATGATTGTTCCGCTGGCCGTTTTGCTGGCCGTTTCAGTGGTGGGGATTGTTCTGATTCCTCTGGAAATGATTCTGGTGGCCTGTGCCGTTCTGGTCGGCGTGACAGCCCTGTCGCAGCTTGTAGGCAGACGGATATCCAGCCTGATGAAAAAATCCCGTCGGGGCATCATCGGCGAAACACTTTTGGGGCTGCTGATTCTTTGGTTGATCGGCTGGCTGCCTTATGTCGGGGTTATGCTAAAGGCGTTTGTTCTCATTCTTGCCCTGGGTGGGGTATTGGTCAATCTCTTCGCTGCCAAGGCCGGCATGAACTCCTCATCCGGAGAAAGCAAAAACATCCTTCCCTGAAGCGGTGGAACTCTTCGCTCGATTAACCCTTCATGATTTTGGCAAAGAAATCCTGTCGTTCTCTCGGAATATAATACGTCCCTTCGTAATCGACAATGAGCTTGCCCTCAAGATGGTCGATTTCATGCTGAACGATGCGAGCCAGAAAGTTTGTGTACCGTTTGCTGATTTTATTTCCCTTTAGATCATAGGCCCTAACCTTAATTTCAGAAGGTCTTAAAATTTCCACCCGGATATCCGGACAGGAAAGACAACCTTCAGATGCGGCCGCCATCTCTCCCCGGGCCGAAGAAATACGGGGATTTACCAGAACTTCATAATCCTTTTCGTTCTTCGTCCAGTGACTGTCGTCAAAATTCTTGTTTCGGAAAATAACGATACGCTTATTGATTCCGATCTGAGGCGCCGCCAGCCCCAGGGCGTCGTTCCGATCCAGAAAGGTTTGAACCAGGTCGTCGATCTGACCCTTGCCCACATGATCCGAGGGAATAAAGACATCATCGGATACTTTTCTCAGGATAACAGCATCTTCCTCGACTAATCTGACATTGTCCCAAAGTGTCAAAACTCTTCGTATAGCCATTGTTACATCCTTTTGTGAATTATCGTGATTTTTTCTATATCATTAGTCTGTCATGAAGACAAGGCTTTCAGATCCTTGAGTAAATCTTTACCCCATCAATAATATGTGATAGAAATTTTTTTAATTCCGAAAAAAACAAGACACCCCCAAAGATGGGAGGCTGACGGATTGACGAGAACTGCCGCAAATATGAAAGTCTACCACAAGAAAAAACCAACTCAAGCCTCTGCCGAAAGTAAGGAGGCAAAAAATCCAAAAACCCCTCCCTCTCGTCGTTTTAAAAAAGCCGGCGGTTATCGTTCAAAAAAATCGATAAAAAAACCCTACCTCACAAGGCTCAAACCGGAGATCGATCCCCTTTTGAAAGGGGTATTTAAAAAGATCGGCAAACCCGAGTCGACGCCTTTCGTGCCTGATCCTTTTCAATTAGAGGCACTGGAGGCCATCAAAAAAACCGATTGCCTGGTAACGGCGCCCACGGGTTCCGGAAAAACCTGGATCGCCGAACAGGCCATTCGTACCGTTTTTAATCAGGGCGGGCGATGCTGGTACGCGTCGCCGCTCAAAGCCCTGACCAATTCCAAATGGGTCGAACTGGCCGATTATTTCGCCAGTGAAAACGTCGGCATTCTGACGGGAGACACCAAGGAAAATACGGAAGCGCCCATTATCGTGGGAACAACGGAAATCCTGCGTAATCAGCTCTATGACGCCATGCATCGGGGCATCGATTTGAAATGTGATCTGGTCATCCTCGACGAGGCCCACTTCCTGGGAGACATCGACCGGGGCGTGGTCTGGGAAGAGGTCATGATTTATCTGCCCGTTCGGGTCAATCTGCTGCTTCTTTCCGCAACGGTCGGAAATGCTCATGAAATTGCCCAATGGCTCTTTTCCATCCGGAACAAGGAATGCGTCGTCATCGAAGAAAAAAAAAGGCCCGTCCCCCTTTATCCTCTTTTTCTCCATCCCACCGGCCGTATGACCCCTTATCTGGAAAAGAAAAGACTGTACCGCAGCGTGGTTGACTTTATCGATCGGGACAGGCCCAAAAGACGAGGACGCGACCGTCTGGCGCCGTTCGGTGAAATTATTAACGTCCTGGAGCATTATCGGCTGCTGCCGGCCATCTTTTTCCTGAAATCACGCTCGGAATGCGACGCCGCCCTGAAGACCTGCCGGCCGGCGACGGTCCCTTTCAACGATGAAGCTTTCAGCCGCGACGTGGAGGAGCCGCTTGACCGCTCCCCGTATTTGAGGAACCATAAACAGCTACCTTATTTGTATAAGGCCAGAGTGGCCGCCCATCATGGCGGACAGCTTCCCGCCTGGAAATTTCAAGTCGAGACGTTGATGAAACGGGGGCATCTGCGCGCCATTTTCGCCACCTCGACGGTTTCCGCGGGCGTCAACTTCCCGGCAAGAACCATTGTGTTAATGAATTCCGATCTTTTCAACGGCCATGAATTCATTCCCCTGAGCGGTACGGAATTTCATCAGATGACCGGCAGAGCGGGCCGGCGCGGACAGGACAAAATCGGCTTTATGCTCATTGTGCCCGGACGATTTATGGACCTGGTGCATATCAAGCGCAGCCTCTTCAGCAGGCCGGAAGACATCATGAGCCGCATCCGCAATGACTTTTCCATGGTCCTGAATCTTTTGCTGTCGCAGACACCGGAAGACATTCGACAAATCTTCGAAAGATCTCTCGCCGCCTATCAACGCGATCACCGTTCCCTCAAAGATATGGCTGAACAGGCCGCCATGGGCCTCTGGGAAGATTTTCTTAAGCACCTGAATTTCCTCAAGGCGGAGGGGTTTGTGGATCGTCATGACCGGCTGACGGAAAACGGCGTTTGGGCATCGAAATTAAGATTGGATCAGCCCCTGCTTATTGCGGAATGCCTGAGAACGGAAGCTCTACCCAGAAATGACGAAAATCTCCTGGCGGCGGTTATGGCTCCTTTTATCTACGATGGTGATCAGGAACTGCCCTACCGGCATCCCCCGCGAAAGCTTCTGGACGCAAACAAAAGGGTGGCCGTTCATCTGATACCCCTCATGGAACGGATGCGAAAAGCGGGTTTTCAAGTGAACGATCAATATCTTTGGACGAGCACCGTGATCTATGACTGGGCGAGAGGCTTCGACTGGGACAGCATTATCAAAGAGGCCGGTATGGCCGACGGAGACCTCGCCATGCTCGTATCCCGAACGGCCGACAATCTCCGGCAAATCATGTCGTTAAGAGACACCCACCCGGAGATGGCGGAGCTTGCATCCCGGGCAAGAGATGCCATATTGAGGGAACCGATTGTCTTCGAATAAAAAACCTCAAGCCGGCCATTTGTTACTTGACATCTTGATTGACAAAAGTATATACAAGCTCCCCTATGTTCCCTGATTGGCAGGAACTTATATAAAATTAATTCAGTGCGTCCCTATCGTCTAGTGGCCTAGGACACCGGCCTTTCACGCCGGTAACCGGGGTTCGACTCCCCGTGGGGACGCCAATTATTTCAATAAGTTACAAATACCACCTTCCGCCGTGTACCGCTGGACACAAAAGCGGACTCAAAATGCCTTTTACGTGTTGCTCTATGGGTTTTTTTTCACACAACATTTGACTTTTTGAACCGGATCACCTGGGCAGGACCTTTTAGGCCTTCTTCAAGGGCGCCCCTTGTCTCTTCCAGCCCCAGACTGTGGATGTAGCGAGCCGTCGTATTGGGATTCGCATGGCGCAGAATGGTCTGGATGACCGATCACCCCACAGACAGCCCCCGATCAGATTTTTCGTCATGATCCAGTTTCTTGAGAAACCGGACCACGGCGGTCTCGCGTTTGACCTTGGGCTTCGCAAATCTGCTCTTCTTGAGATTCTTCATGGCCTTGGCATAACCGTCCTCCATGCACTGGATGATGTCCTCGACCAGGATCTCGTCGGCGCCGTGCAGCATAAACAGGCACTCCAGGTACAGGGCCATATCGATAAAGGTGTCCCGGACGATCCGGGCCGTGTTTGCCGTCTCAACTTTTTGCATGACCATCCTCCTCGAAAAAAATGTCTCCTACTTAGTTACGTCAATTTTTAACTCCCAGGGGAAAATAAATCTTTATAGTACCTGTAATATCAGCTACTTGGCGAAATATTTTTTTATGAGTTCCATGACCTTGAGACGCCGGTGCTTCAGGCGGTCGTAATCGGAGGGTGAAACGACATCCTTGAGTGGTCTGCCATCGATGAGAGTCTTAGTGATGATCCGTTTGTCTTGCTTCGTGATCTTTCTTTCCCGGATCAGGCGATCCAGAAAATCAATGACCTCATCCAAAATATGTCCACCTCGATCATCGTCGCCGCTGCCACCGTCGCTGTTATCGGCGAGGCTCGCCTCAATTGCGCCGGTCCTGAATCATGGGATTCGATGAAAAAGGGGTATTTTCATTGACAATGTTATATTTTATGTGCATTATCTGTCTCCAGAGGACATATTATGCGCTCAAAATATAATAATCACCTAAAGACGCTGGGACCTCAAGCTGTCCGCCTGGTCACGACACTCTATGAAGAAAACAAGGCCGTTTTTCGCCTGGAGGATGTCAGGAGGATTCTGGACATTCAAGAGCAGCTCGCCATGAACTTCGTCAGGCAACTTGTCAACAGAGGCGTGGCCGGTCGGTTAAAACCGGGCCTGTTCATCCTCGTCCCTCTTGAACTGGGGAGGGAAAAGGAATACATGGGAAGCCCGCTCATTGTTGCGCGCGAACTGACCGCGGGGAAGGATTATTATCTGTCTCACGGCACGGCCATGGAGATCCACGGGATGGTCACGCAGCCGCAGCTTGTCGTCCACATCACCATAATGGAAAAACGTCGTCCCCTCAACATTATGGGTACGGATTTTCAATTTATCACCTGCAAGAAAGAACATTTTTTCGGGACAAGCGAACACTGGGCGACCAAGCAGGAAAAAGGGATTGTCAGCGACCTGGAAAAAACCGTCATTGACGGTCTCCGTCAGCCTGAGTACTGTGGCGGCATCACGGAAATATCGAAAGGGATCTGGATGCGCCGTCTGAATCTTGATTTGGACAGGCTGATTGCCTATGCCTTAAGAATGGATATCGGCGCCGTCATCCGCAGGCTGGGTTATATCCTGGAGCTTTATGAAATCGGATCTCCCGAAAGCCTGGAAAACCTCCGGAATCATCTGACCAACACCTATGTAAAGCTCGATCCGCTCCTTCCACCCGAAGGGTCTTTTATGAGAAAGTGGCGATTGCACCTCAATGTATCGCCGGACGAACTTTTATCTGTTGTGAGGACATAATGATACCGCAGCGAAACCTGTCGTTATTGTCGAATCGTCTCGCCGGGAAAGGCGGCCGCCATTTGCCGGAAGCCGTTCCCGAACGCGACTATTGCCTCTCCTGGTTTCTTGCCGGATTATCAAAATCGCCCCTCAAAGATTTCCTGGCCTTCAAAGGCGGTACGGCCATTAAGAAATGCTATATTCCCGATTATCGCTTCTCGTAAGGGCTTGTTTTTACCATGAGGGAAGATATTTCTTTTGATGAGATAAAGACGCATCTCGCCCTTGCCTTTGAAAACGTTGAGTGGGCTTCCGGGATCAAGATCCAATTCAGCCGCTATGACCGGCATTCCCATGAAAACCGTCATACCTTTTTCATCGCCTACGAAGGACCTCTGCCCGGCACCGCTGTTAAAGAAGTAAAAGTGGACATTACGATAAAGGAAAAAATTGTCTTCCCCGTTGCTTCAAATCCTGTTCTCAAAACGAACGATGAATATAATGATCTGCCGGATGATGCAAAAATCAGTGTCTATCCCATCACAGAAATCACATCGGAAAAGATCAGCGCTCTGCTTGATCCCGCAAGGAACGAGCCGCGTGATCTTTACGATCTATGGTATCTTTCGACCAACAAATATGTAGCGCTGGCCGAATTGACCGGAGCTGTTGCTCAGAAAATGAAATTTCGGGGCAATGAATTAATCGATGTAAAGGAGAATTTTACCCGCAAGGAGGCCCGGCTGAAAAAACTCTGGGGTGTCCGTCTCTCCGTGCAAATGGCCTGCCTGCCCGAATTCGACGAAGTATACCGTGCAGCTTTGCGTGAACTGAAGCAGGCGGGATTTCTGAGCTAATACCATTTCCAGACAGGATATAGAAACGAGTTGTCTTTGATGAAAATTATGTATACTTATTTCATCAAAATATTCCGGTTATAATGATGAAAAG
>JAFGLN010000126.1 GCA_016928025.1 Deltaproteobacteria bacterium | reverse complement strand
TAGATGACTCTGTTTTGCAGCTTCTGAGACAACGCCTCGGCGATGCCGACAAAAAGCAACTCATCAAAGACCTTCAATATGCTCCCGCCTGGATCGCTGGGGTTATAAGGGCCATAAACACACAAGAAGGATGAACGGCACTACTTACTTGTCATCTGAGCCTTTCCATGGATCACCGTGAAGGTGTGCAAGGAGCCGTTGATTAATCAACGGAGCGGCATCGGCTATATTATAGGACACCCCTACCGGTAAAAGCGACTTGAGGTCGCCGAGAAATGATTGATTCCGAAGTTTGTCGTGCATGTTCTCTTCAAACTCCGCACGTGAGACGGTATGACCTTCCTGGTCCAGGTAACGATTGAAACACGCAATAATTTTTTCATCATCCACATCAAGCGATGTCAGGGCAAGCCAGAGATCATATAGGTCCCGGCCTTTCTTACGCTGATAGAGCGCACGCAGCTTCGTCCCGAGCAACTCTTCAATCGCGTAGACGCTGACGCCTGCATCACCGGAGAACCATGGATTATCGGCAACGAATTGCTGCTGTCGAATTCCGAAGTGGGCAAAATGTTCGCGCGTGTTGATTTCTACCTTGAGCCGCATCTGCTGGATTGGCCGGATTGTCGTTTCAAAACGGTAAATCATCGTGACCCGGCCCTGGTTTTGCTTTCGCTTCGGATCGCCCAGCCATGGATCCAGGGTTGAACGGATCGCGTCGAGAATCGGACCGATAGCGCCGGCTTTGATCTGGACAAGATCGATATCCTCAGAATAACGCCCCGGCTTAGACAAAAAGAGCTTATGCAATGCCGTTCCGCCGCGAAACGCCACTGACTTCACAACCAACTGGTTCTGGAATAGCTCCACAAGCGCCCGGGACAAGATGAGGTCTTGTTCGACCTGGGCATCCAGCGGCCACGGGGCATGTGAACGCCAGGCCGTGATGTTTGCGCGTGGAATCAAATTTCCACCTCTATTGACTCGTTAGGTATAACCCGCCATCGCGGATCAGACGGTAAATCAGTCTTCGCTTGACTCGGCACGAGAAGAATGGGACGGAAGCGGCGGCCTTTCAGCCAGGCGGCAAGCGGTTCTGCAAAACGTCGGGCCTCGATCCTATCCAGCAGATATCCAAGCCGCTGCACATCGGATACCGCATAGAGATCAGCAATGGAGACAAGAACCTGCGGATCAACTTTTTCCACAAGCTCGCTCAGCACATTAACGACATTCCCCATATGGCCGGCGGCAGGTGCAAACCGGACAAGATCGAAGGCGGTAGCTTCCGGGATTGATACTCGCATCGAGCCGGTTTCCGTCTGAATTTCGACAACAGGCGCCTTGCCGACGTGCCGCCCCACATGGAAACCGATCCGGATACGCCCTGCCATCGCTGAACGGGTTGGTTTGTCCGTAACGACCTGGAAAATCATCGGCTGCTGGTGCGCCGCCCCATGGATCGCCGCGGCACTCAAAATACCGACGTAATAGGGCTGGCCGAGAAACCTCATCATGTCATGGATGAACCAGTCAGCCGGCAGGCAACCGGCTTCTGAATATTCCAAAGGGACGATGACATAGAAACCCCGCCGCGGACTGGCAATCCGTCCTTTCTGCTTGAGTCTTCGCAAAGCCGCCCCCACGGCAAGGCCTGACTGCTTATCAACGTTCATCGCCTCACTTTGAGTAAAAGTGTAGCGACCCTGGGCCTGAAGGGAGTCAACAAATGCGGTTATCGATTTAAGCATCAAACATCCTTTTCATCCGTTTTGTTTGCAAATACTAACAGAATTTGTCAGTTTGTGCAAACGAAATGGATTGTTTGCCCCGTCACACCTAAGCTTAATGATGATTTTTTGGATGCTACCTTTTGGCTAAGTAAAAAGAAGTAGATCACGTGCCAGCGCAATCCCGACGTCGTTGAATTCTTCAAAACCCAAGACAAAAGTTATCAGAGCAGCATCATTTCTGTTCTCCGTTGATATATTACCACCATCAATTCACCAACGAATTAATTGCTACTTTTGCTTTTTTAGTGGATTGCAAAAACGACATATCGTATCATGAAATTCTCTTGTATTTTGCCATTTTTCACAAACATCAGGACTATTTAGCCAATCATCAGCAGTAGGTTCAGCGCTATTCTCAGACCATTGAAGTTCGAAAGGCGTTGGGTGAAGCCCGATAGTCCAATCAATAGCTAAAGTATCAAGTTTCATCCCCTTTTTGAGAGGCACCTTGTATTGAACAATAGGCCAATCTGCATATCTATAATATCGCATTGATGTCGGAATGCGTTCAACAGCTTGAGAGGTCAAAGCTCCACCAGACCATATTTGATTTTCTTCAAGTTGATAAGCATCAATAATTGGTTGACCAACGAAAAGAGAATTGGTGGGATCAATCCAAACCTCACCATACGAAATGCCGCACCTAAGGTGAGTTGTTCCATCAATAATGGTTTCGAATAGTAACCAAGAAAGACATTGAAGCAATTCCGTCAAGGCTTTATCTGTATCTTCGAGTGTGTATATTAATATGGTGTCAGAAAACCAAGCCAAACCAAGAATACGATTGTTTTGTAATTCATTCAACGATGGAACGTCATCAGGAAAATCATTTTTATTAATGGAATGGTAAAGAGATTTCCTGAGCCATCCGACACAAGAATTGACTACAGTATTGAGAGGCCTACGTTTAACAAGATCAGAAAAGCCAAGAATATCGCACACTGCAATTGTGTAATTTGATATCATGTTTTAAAATCTGTCATTAACAATCGGATAAGCTTTATTATCTTCAGCCGTTAATTATGTGGACTCTGGATCCTCTGCATCATATTTTTCGTCTATTTCCTTGGCAATCCCAATTAATTCTTCCACATGTTTCTCTACGAAGAATGCAAAAATATATGCTGTTTTTTTATCTATAGTGGGTGCATCTGGCTGAACAAAATATGCGGAAAGCTGGGCGATTGGATATTCGAGCAGTTCGAGCAAGTATCCGACAGAGTCATATGCTTTAAGAATGCCTCTGTTCTCCAGTTTGATTTTGAAGTTATTTAATGTCTCGGCTATGAGATTGATATGGATAGTACCAAATTCCTCCGGTTTGCTTCCATGGATAGTCTCATAGAGCTTTTCGAAGTAATAATGTAGGACATTGGGAAACGCGTCTTGAACATGATCGGATTTGAACATAGCCTTATGCTCAGCCTCCTCTTTCTTGAGTTGCTTTAGGACTTCGGTTAACACTTGCGTCAGAATTTGCTTCTGGTTTTCAATAAGCGACAAGATATTGATGTGTTGAAACAGTGGTGATCGACCATCGGGGTATGTAGTCATTAGATCAAAACCATACTTGCTGAGGCTTGTTCTTGAAATGAAACTGAACGCTTTTCCTTTGCCGTTCCCTCTTTTGGTAGGATGGCCGATACTGTCATTTCTGATTTTTCGGATTTGTTCTAAAACCGGATCAGCCGCATATTCAATGTTCAAGGCCTCACAAAGATTCCGAACGGCATCCTGTTGCAGAAAAAGGGTTTGAAGTATACCATAGACAAGGAGGTATTTCCCGCCCACATCTTCGAGAGACTGATTCTGACCATAAGCTGCAATAGCGAGCTCCGTATCTCCAATAAGATCAAGACAGCTGCAAAGCATATTCCAAGCCGCCTTATCTTGCAGCAAGACATATTGCTTTCGTGGATGATTGATGAAATTACGAATTTGCTGTTCAAGATCTCTAACTGTTATCATCAGGTTTAAACTCCCGCGATTTTACCTGTCTGACTAACAAAGAGCTGATGGTTAATAAAATTGATCAGCAGTACTGCCGGATATATCCGCATGCCGGTCGAAAAGTTCCTGATCCTGGTGGAGCCGATACTTGAAGAGCGTCTTCCGCAGCGCCATCTTGACCTCGCGATCGCCGGCATCTCGACGAAATCATTTCATAGACGTAAAAAGAATGTGTAAATAGTCATAGTCTTCTCCCCGCTTCTGAAACAAAATATGCTTGGCGGCAAATTTCTCCCTGTTCCAGGTGCCGTCGTCGTAACGTTTATGCAAATCATCATACGGTGTGGCAGAGATGATGAACGAATCAAGCATGATATTCTTCTTGCTTCGCTTGCCCATTTCCTTTGCCAGCTTCGGAAGTCGCTCGTGAAGTCGCACCTTCTCGTCATGCATGTAGGCGTTGGCATCAAGCATGCCGTGCGGTTCTATAAAGACTATCCGCTGGCTTTTACCATTGACCACCCACAGGATAAAGTCAGGATAAAATCCGCTCTCTTCAAAGAAACCCACACCGCTGCCCCGGCTCAGGTTGCGAAGCAGAAACACCTCTTGCCCTGCCAGCGACTTATCCTTTTCTACATCCCAGTACGCCTTTAAATCGCGCACGAATTGCTCTTCGCTCTCTTTCAGTCCCGGCGGGACAGTGTGCATCTTGTCGTTTTTCTCCAACAGAAGCGGAAGATACAGGTGTCGATCAAAATAGATGCGCGGCATTTCATTCGTTTCTTGCTTGCGTAGTCGGTTTACGTCTTTGCGTAGTTTTTCTATGGCCGCGATCAGTTCTTTATCGGATTTCAGCACTTTGACGACGTAGGTCCCCTCTGGGTGCTCACGCACCACCTCTCGGTTGAAGGTCAGATTCGGATCGCTTTTATCGAGGGTCTTATACACAAGATTCTGACTTTCCCACTTTTCGCGCCTGGTTCGGTAGAAGTTATCTAAATATTTACGCAATATGCGAATTACAGCTTCCTGAAGCAAGGTGCGTTTGGCAAACGCGTGCGGTTTGACGACGGCTTCATCAACCACCAGCGTGTAGTTCCCATTTTCAATAATCTTTCGCGGCGCGGCAGGTCGAATAACAAAGTTTTTTAGCCCCTTGCGTTCCTTGTAAACCAGCAAATCGAGATAGGCCTGCTCCCAATCGACCAACGCAAGGCTTTCTGACGCAATTCTTGTCCCGGTGCCGGCACGCACCTCCGCCGTATGTATCCCCACGGCGCTGCTTTGCATGGCCTGGGCCTTGACCGACATATCCACAAACACACGTACAACAGGATCAGTCTCAAGCAGAAGGTCGGCCTCTTTTGCAAAATCACGGCCTGTTTCAGGACGCGGCACGACCAGCCCCCGCTTTAGGAACTGTTCATTAGCCCAAACGAACAAGGGCAGATCAATCGTTTCTTCGGTCTCCACCCCTTCGCGTTCCAGATAGTTGCGGAACTGCGCCATGTAGTTGGCGCGTACGGCAAATATGTTCAGCGTTTCCAGCAAACGCACCCGCGGCGGATGTGTTCCTTCGATTGCCGCACTGCGCTTGAGCGAGTGGCCTTTGCCGCGCAGTCGCACGCCTCGACCAAAGAGTTGAATGATCTGCGAACCTTCCTTCTTGCCGATATTCAGCAGGCCCATGTTGGAAACACGCCATGAATTCCAGCCCTCCATGAATTTCTTCGCGCCGATCAGGATGTTGACCCGTGAATCGGGCCGGTTGATGTCTTCGAACAAAGAACCGGAAATGACGTCCTCTTCCAGAACAATTCCCGCCTGGTCGTTTTCTACCAGTTTTTTGAACTCGGATGTATCGCCGATGAAGATGAGACCGAAATGAGCTTCGGCGCCGGCAGCCTTCAATCCCAACTCGCCTGCGCTGCTGCGGATGTCACACAGGTGCAGGCCACCGCTGGTCGGGGTGTGGAAAAGACTTGAGAGAATATCCATGTACAGGGCTTGGGATGCACGGCCTGTTTCGCGCAGGAACTCAAAGCGCCCGGCAAAGATATCCACACCGTCCGGCGTGGCCAGTCCGCTCTTGCCCTTGAGCAGTTTTTCGATGCCCTTCACTACCCAGCCGCGCTTATTTTCCAGAACGTGGTGTAGAAAACGCGCCACGGTCAAAACGTCGCTGCGTTTCTCCTTGTTCTCGCTGTAAATGGCGTTAACCGTACTGCCCACGAATACCCACAAAGGCTTTTCCAGGTTGTAGGGGCGTAAGGCATCGATCTTTTCCTGAAAGACGTGTTGCTGCTCGTAAAACGAAAGCAGATTACCCAAAAGGAGCATTTCGGTTTGTTCCTCACGACTGTCTTCTTTCAGGTTGAGGATGCGAAAATCTTTGCCGTAGCCATCACCGTAAAAATAGCGATAGGAATAGTCGAAAACGATGGCCTTGCCGTATTCCGCGGTCAGGGGGTCGTTGCGTGTAGCGCTTAATGCCTGTCCGAAGGTTGCGCTGTACTCAAAGGTGAAGCCCGTCTCGCCCAGTGCTTCGCGATATCTACGCCAGACCTCGCCGCCGGAGCCTTTGTGCCCCTCGTCCACAAAGATCAAGTTACGTCCCTCGAACGCCTCAACCGGCACGCTCACCCCGCCGCCGCGCTTTTCTTCCACCAGTTTGGTGATTTCTATGACCTGCACGGTGTTCCCGCCGCCCCATGGCAGACCACTGCGATTCAAGTCAAAGCGCCGGGCCGGAATGCCGGAAGCGGCCAATTCGGTCAGATGCTGCTCGCTAAGGCCCTCGTTGGGCGTGACCAGCAGGATATTATCGAGCGTTTCGGGGGCATAGTGCAAAAACTGGCGGTAGTTGAGATGCAGGATCAGCGTCTTGCCGCTGCCCGTAGCCATCCAATAAGCCAGTTTGGTCAAGTCGGTTTCGGCAAACTCTGCGTCGAGCGGTTCGCCGGGTGATTTGGCGGCGTTGCGTTCGCGCACAAAGGCATTCAGGTCGGCCAGCAGTTGGGGGCGATGATTAAAATAGCGGTCCAGGATAATTTCCGTGTAAAGCGCGGCCAGATGCTGAAAATAGCGCAGGGTAATCGGCTCGGTGCGGCCGCGGTTGATGGAAGCCAGGTGAGCGCAGATGTTCGCGTCATAGCGCTCAAGGTCCGCGGCGGGAATTTTGACCTCACTGCCGCGGCCGATCAAATGGTGATAAAGGAAACTCCGCCCCGAAGCATCGAATCCCTCGGCGGCGCTTTTGGTATCCGACAGCAGGTCTTTGTTTTTCCTGTAGCCCAAAAGGCTGTTGAGCCAGGCGAGGAGGACAAGCCGGTTTTCCAGTTTGACGTATTGCTGAAGACCGCTCACCGCTGCCGATGATGGTGAATTCGCTTGGGCTCGTGCATTGCGCGGCATCAAGGCTCCTCCGGCGGAACGAGCAATTGAAGACGATCAATGAGGGGCGGCAGGTCGTCTTGGACGGTCTCCCAAACCTTGTCAAGATCCACTTCAAAGTAGGCGTGGATCAGACGATTGCGCATGCCGATGATCTCCCGCCAGGGGATTTCGGGGTGTTCCGAGCGAAACATATCGGAAATCTTCGAGGCGGCCTCGCCGATGGTCTCAAGCGCTTTAAGCGCTGCCAACTGGTGTATCCGGCTGCCTTGGAACCGCTCTCGCGTTAATTGCTCTACGACGCTTTGCGCATCGCGGGCGGAAAGCAGCATATCCAGAAGATAGGCTTCATCGCGCTGCATAGATCGCCTCCAAATTGCTGAGGATGGCTTTGCGTCGCACATAGTTGCGGCTGTGTTCCACTGCGGACCGTTCGACGAGGTCAACATTTCGTCCAAAAATCGTTTTCAACTCCTCTTGCATACGCGTCATATCGAAAAGGCCCCAGCGCGCCTCCGGCGAGAACCGCACCAACACGTCGATGTCGCTGTCGGGCCGAAAATCTTCCCGCAGCGCCGAACCGAAGAGGGAAAGATCCTCGATGTGCCATTTACGGCAGAATTCAGCGATCTCTTTTTGTGGTATTTCAATGTTTGGTTTCATGACTTAAACCTCCACAGGGGCAAACATTCGTTCTTTGAAAAGCTTCTCCAGCGCCCGCGCGCCGGGGATGAACGAATCGCCGTTGACATACACCTCGTCCATGCCCTCGGTCAGTTTGTGCGCAGCCACAAACGCCTTATCGCGTTTGTAGTCCTTTTCCTTCCAGCCCTCGGTTTCGCGCCAAATGACGACCGCCTTGCGTCCCTCGCGCGTGGCGCCGCGATAAATTAGGTAGCGCCGGTCGCTGTCGTCGAGCGCTTGCCGCTTCTTGACATACAGGCCCAGGAGATAAGAGAAGGTTTCGGGCAGGTCCACCGACTGCGCGCGCGTTTCGCCGTCCCGATGGATGTGGAGCTGATACGAGAAGGGGTTGGCCAGCTTCTCCACGTTGAGCAGGGTTTCACTCTTGCGCGTTTCCCACTGGAGCATGTACTGGAGGAGGTAATCTTCAAACTCCAACACTTGCTGGCCGGAAGAATCGTCGAAGGCGATGTTGTTCAGCGCGTCTTCATAGGATTCCAGCCGGATGATCTTGACGATGCGCGGGCTGCGCTCGGCCTCCTCAGCGGTGGCCATGCGCTTGGGCTTCCCGTCCTTCCACTCCGGCGAAAAGGTAACCTTCTTGATGCGCGGCAGAAGCACGGTGTCAAAGTACTGCGCCATCTCCACCAGGATGAACTTGCGCTGCCCGCCGTCCTCGCGGTTGAGGTTGATGGTCGCGTGGCCGGTAGTGCCGGAGCCAGCGAAGAAGTCAAGTATCTTGTCCCCTGGTTGGGATGATGCGCCAATCACGTGTTCGTAGAAATCATTCGCATGAGCGAATGCAAACTCTAAACCCAAACTATCAAGTAATACCTTGCCCCTACTACCACTTCTGAAGATGCTTGGCATTTGATTAGTTGAAGTATGCCTGAGATATGTTTTCTTTCGGGGCATCGACTGGTGATCATCGCCAAACAATATAATCCCCTCTTTAAGAAGATCAGAAATAGTCACAGGGGCATATCGCCAACCATAATCGGGAACTTGACACGGTTTATGGGTTATCGGATGAATTAATGGGATGTAAAACTTTTCATTAGTACGACGATCTGTTGCGCTCATGTTATCAGACCGAAATGCATCACCAGTTTCGTCAAATTGATCGTAGGTTCGCTCACCCTTTGAGAATCCATTTTGTAATCTTAACCATTGACGATATTCAGCAATTGCATCCTTTGTTGGTGCTCCGAATTTAGCAAGTAGTTCCTTAATCTTTTCATGAATTACGGCAACATTCTTCTTATTGACCCTGATATTGGCATCACTTCTCATTCGATAAAGGACATACTCGTGTTGGGTTGCTATCCCATGTGCCCCTGTCGTAGGCATTCCTTTATCCCAGACTAATGTCCCACCATTTTCTGTTTCAGTCTGTTGGAAAAGAAGATGCAGCAATTCCATCATATACTCATCTATATGGCACGCCAACACACCTTGCCGACTTAAAAATTCATTACTTTTCACAATACGATCCTGCATCATTGATAACCAACTCGATTGCTGATAATCGTTCTTATAGAGGAATACGCTCGATTGTGTATTATATGGTGGATCAATATGAATACAGTTAAAGCATCCATAATACTTCTCCGCCAACAGATTCAGCGCCTGCCAGTTTTCGCCGTGCACCAGCAGGCCGTCGATGGCTTCGTCCAGGTCGTCAAAGCTCGCCAGCAGGCGGTCGGTAAAGCTCTGCCCTGAGCCCGTCGAAGGGTCCGTTGAGAAGCGACGCGTGTCCAGAACCAACGTGGGGTGGGCTTTCAAAAACTCAACACGCCGGTCTTTCTTCCCTTTGCCGTTTTTCCCTACATCAATAGAAAACAGTTCCTTCCACTCATCCCATTGCGCTTCGCACGCGGCTATCTCCGGGTAAAACGCCTCCTGGATGTGGCCCACGGTGACGCAGTAAAAGGTTTCCGTGATGAATTTGCGTTTCTCCCAGAGCATCTTTTGGAACGATTCGATTTGCGCCAGAAACTCAATGACGTGGACGCCCACCTTCTTGATCAGGCGCATCATCTGGAACCACCCCTCGGACATCCCAATGCCCGCGGCTTCCATCTCCTCCAGATTGAGCACCTCGTTCTTCAGGTAAAAGTCCAGCTCACGCGATAAAAATCCTCGTAAGTCTTTGTGAATGAAAAAGTCGCTGGTATTGCGCCGAGTGTATTGGCGAAGGTGATGTTCCAGATAGGTCACAGGTTCACCTTCCGCGGTGCGGCGCCTCTTGGCTTCCAGCGCGGCCAGAGCCATTGGCGTGCTTTTCACAAGGCGCTGCTTGAGGATGCTTTCCTCAGCCCTGGCAATGATCGTTTCCTGCTGGTTCTTCCCGCCGAAAGTGATGGCTTCCTGTCCATTGAGCGGGCGATATTCAAAAGGAATGTTCAGGCTCTTGGCGGATTCATCCCAGGCAATCTCATCCGTCCGAGGCAGGAAGAAGCGCTTGTCGCCCTTAACGTTGTTCTGCTCCACATCGGCGGAAGTCAGCTTGAAATGCACGGTCACACCGTTCGTACCTTTCCAGGTATAGTCGGTGAAATACTCGCCGGTCTTAATATAATACTGGTCGTGGTTGGCCCAGGAAAGCGTTACTTCCTCGCCGTTGTATGGGATGGCGTAGCGTTCGCGTTTAGAGTAGCGGTGCTTGGAGATAAAGTCGCCGTCCTGATAGTAACGGTTGAAGAACGCATACAGGTGATTGTAAATGGCGGCTTCCAGCGCCTCGTGGCCTTTAGCCGATTTTGCTTTTTCCAGCGCGGCCAGATATTCCTTGCCTGCCTTGGTTGTAATGTAATTTTCAGATAACTTACCTGCCGCATCCAGAGCATCATCGCCCAATGATTCCTGTACTTTCTTTTTTGCGGCATCCAGCTCTTTGGCTGCCTGTGTCTGACCCGCCAGCGCGCCCTGTTTCAGTTCTTCGGATATGGACTTTGGTAAATCTTGCGAGATGAAGCGTTCGATCACGCTGCGTTTGTAATTCATGATCCGGTAGATGCCGAAGTCCAGATCAGCGGTATCGAATTGAAAAAGTTCTTTGAGAATCCCCTGAAATTTCTTGATATGATCCATTTTCACCTCTTCGTGGATTCATTCTACAAACCATGTGGCTTTTTATTCCAATCTAACGCGGAATGCAAATGTTCACTCGGCATTTTTGATTATTGATCGTTTAACGTATTTCTTGTCAGATACAATCAAGCATATCCACATCTTTGTTTTCAGGCCAGTCAGGAGAAACTTGAATATTTAGCAGTAACATATAGTTTTCTTACGGGTTATAAACGGAATTGTCAAGAATTCGTATACACCGCCTTCAGCCTGGTGGACCTATTAAGGCAAAACCACCACCTCCTCTTTCCCCACATTCAGCATATACCCCACCTTCGGTATGGTGACGATCAGGGATTCCAGCTCGCGGGGTGCAAGATCGATTTTTCCTTCCAAGCCTTTTTTGAGTTGGGCGATGCCGCGGCGCTTTTGGTCGGATATCTGGCTTTCATAGGGTTTGTTGTCACCGTTGTAGTTCAGATCGCCGGGCCAAAGGCAGCGATAGATTCGTCGCACGCCACCATTTGCTGAGGATTCCCGGCAAGGTGAAGAATTCCTCGAGTTTTGCCTGCTTGTGGCCGGTAAGAAGCCACATGAGGATGATTCTCAGGAGAAGTCCGCGTTTTAGATCAGATGAATAATGGAAACGGTTCGCAAGGGCTGGATCGCTGTCACTGGTGATGCCGGGAATGTCTGCCATGATGGAGCGGAATTTTTCATATTTGAAGAAATTCTTCGATAGCCAGCCCAATATCACGAGCAATCTGACGCAAAAGAATGGGGAAAAGATCCCTGCCTGGATGGCAGGGAACAGTCGTACTCGCTTATTGAGTTGCGGGATCTTTCCGGTTGTGATAACCAGTCGATCATATTTTGTCCGATTTTTTACACACAACACAATTCTTTTGCCCGCATCATGTCATGCTTTCCAAGGATAGAGGAGCGGCCATGAAAAAAACAACGGTTCATCTGCATACCCGATTACAGATTTCCCCGGTGGATCCCCGGATATTCGGCGGTTTCTTGGAACATTTGGGGCGCGCCGTCTATGAAGGCGTGTATGATCCGGGCAGCGCCCGTGCGGACGAGAACGGATACCGAAAAGACGTATTGGAAGCGCTGGACCGCCTGGACATGACGATCATGCGATACCCCGGAGGCAACTTTGTTTCCGGTTACCATTGGGAAGACGGCATCGGTCCCAGGGAGTTCAGGCCGAGGGTCCGCGAACTGGCCTGGCAGAGCATTGAAACCAATCATTTCGGGACGGACGAGTACATCCATCTGTGCCGGAAGATGGGCTGGGAGCCCATGATGGCGGTGAATTTAGGGACGGGGACACCCGAAGAGGCCCGCAACTGGGTGGAGTATTGCAATATCCCTTCCGGAAGCCGGTATGCGGACCTGCGGGTAACCAACGGCCACCCGGCCCCTCATGATGTCAAACTCTGGTGTCTGGGAAATGAAATGGACGGCCCCTGGCAACTGGGTCATGTACCGGCGCAGGATTATGCCATCCGCGCCCAGCAGGCGGCCAAAATGATGAAAGATACGGACCGGTCGATTCGCTGTGTGGTCTGCGGATCTTCAGGTATCCAGATGGACACCTACCTGGAATGGGACCGTCAGGTCCTGGAGTATATCGGCGGCCTGGCGGATTACATCAGTCTGCACCGCTATGTGGGCAACCCCAATGACGACACGCCTGACTTCCTCGCCGTTACGGCATCCATCGACCATCAGATCGAGCAGACGGATGCGGTTTGCCGATATGTCCAGGCCCGGCGTAAAAGCAAAAAACGTACGTATCTCTGCTTCGACGAATGGAATATTTGGTACAAGGATCGGGCGGGAGACGGCATGGGAAAAGTGGCGCCGCACCTCATTGAAGAAGTGTACAACCTTGAAGATGCCCTGGTCGCCGCCGGTTTTCTCCAGAGTTTCATCCGGCACGCCGATGTCGTAAAAATTGCCAACCTTGCCCAGATCGTCAATGTGATCGCCCCCCTGCAGACCCGGGGGGATGACCTGCTGATCCAATCCACGTTTTACCCCTTTGAAATGATGTGCAAACGCCGCGAAGGGATCTCTCTTCGACTTGGTGTGGACGGCCCGTCGTATGAGGGAAAAACAAACGGGACGGTTTGCACTGTGGATGCTTGTGCGATCATCCACGAAGACACTTTGCATTTGTTTCTGACCAATCGCCACATGGATGAGGCTGCGGAGGTGAGCATCGCTCCGGCCGATACCGGCATCGTCTCCGTGGAAAGTGCCGAATTACTGACCGGGCCGGATGCAAAGGCCGCCAATTCATTTGAAGACAAAAATGTCGTCAAACCGGTAACCTTTGAGGAACTGACCCTCAAAGCAGGAAATGCGCATATGCGATTGCCGGCATTGTCTTTTGCCGCCATGACCTTCAAGCTGGGATAGCCGTGCCAATCGGATTCTGAAAACTGAACCCGTGAAAGGAGAACCTATGAAACCGGTACTGGGTGTGATTGTTGGGAATCGGGGTTTTTTTCCGGACGAACTGGCCCGTGAGGGCAGAAAAGAGATCCTGGACGTCCTGGATGCCATGGCCTGCGAGGCGGTGATCCTTGACGAGGAGGCCACGACCTTCGGGACCGTGGAAACGCTGGAAGATGTGAAACGGTGCGCCCAGCTGTTTAAGGAAAACGCCGAACGGATAGATGGTATTGTGGTGACGCTGCCCAATTTTGGTGACGAACGGGGGGTTGCCGATACCCTGAGACGGGCGGGGCCGGATGTGCCTGTGCTGATCCAGGCCAGTCCGGATGATCCACACAATGCCCTTATGGGAAGACGACGGGACTCCTTTTGCGGAAAGATTTCCGTCTGCAATAACCTGACGCAATACAACATTCCCTTTTCTCTGACACAAAATCACACGGTGGCCGTGAACAGCGACGAATTCCGCAAGGATCTGAAGCAATTTCTAGGGGTCTGCCGGGTGGTGAAAGGCATGAAAAACGCCCGTATCGGGGCCGTCGGCGCCCGCCCAACCAATTTCAATACGGTCCGGTTCAGCGAGAAGATATTGGAAAGCCATGGGGTATCTGTGGAAACCCTGGACCTGTCCGAAGTATTCGGCAGAATTGAAAACCTGGCCGATACGGACAAGCAGGTCAAACAGAAACTTGCCCTATTGAAAAAATACAGCAATACCGGGAAAATCGCAGCGAAGCATCTTCTTAAAATGGCCAAGCTGGGGGTGGTCATCGATCATTTTGTGCGGGACTGCGATCTGAATGCCACGGCCATTCAATGCTGGACATCCATGGAAACCTATTTCGGCGTCGTTCCCTGCACCATGATGAGCCTGATGAGCAACGCCCTGATCCCCAGCGCCTGCGAGGTGGATGTCACCGGGGCCATGGCCATGCTGGCGCTTCAACTGGCTTCTCAAAGCCCGAGTGCGATTTTGGACTGGAACAATAATTATGATGATGATCCCGATAAATGTGTGCTTTTCCATTGCAGCAACATACCCAAACATTTTTTCGATGACATGCGAATGGATTTTCAGGAAATCATCGCCGGCGATGTGGGCAAGGAAAATACCTACGGTACCTGTGTGGGTCGCATAAAAAGCGGCCCCCTGACGTTTGCCCGTTTTTCAACGGATGATGCCTGCGGTGAACTGATCAGCTATGTGGGTGAAGGGCGGTTTACCGATGACCCCCTGAATACGTTCGGCGGATATGGGGTTGCCGCGATTCCCAACCTTCAGACCCTCCTGAAGTATATCTGCACCAACGGCTTCGAGCACCATGTCGCCGCCAGCCTGTCTCAATGCGCTGATATTTTGTATGAAGCCTTTACAACCTATCTGGATGTTGAAACGTATTATCATAAGTGAAAATTGAATTATGAAAATTTGAGAATCGAGGATTGAGATTAAATCTTATGAAACAAATCGTATTAAATCGGCCCGGGCACTTTGAGGTTCAAACCACTGAAAAGCCTTCCGCTGGCGAGGGAATGGCGTTGATCAGGATTAATGCCGTGGGGATCTGCGGCTCGGATATGCATCTCTACCGGAAAGGTCATATCGGCAACATCCAAATGACCGATCCCCTGGTCATTGGGCATGAGTGCATGGGACAGGTTGAAGCCGTGGGGGAGAAGGTCCCCAAAGATCTCATCGGACGCCGTGTGGCGGTTGAACCGGCCATGCCTTGCGGCACTTGCCGCTGGTGCAAAAGCGGGCTGCACAATGTCTGCCCCGAGGTGGCCTTTTTGGGGCTTCCCCCTACCCCGGGTGCCATGCAGGAATATCTCGTTCATCCGGCACATTTGCTGGAGAGGCTTCCCGATTCCCTGAACGATGCCGAGGGGGTAATCATGGAACCCCTGGCCATTGCCCTTCACGGGGTCCGGCTGGCCAAGGTAAAGCCGGGCCAAACCATTGTTATCCTCGGCACCGGTGTTATCGGCACCTGTGTGATGAGCCTGCTCGGCCTTTACGACCATCTTCGCATCGTGTGCGTCGATCTGCTCAAAGATCGCCTGGCCCGGGCGGAACAAATGGGAGCGACTCAAACCGTTTTGCTCACATCGCGGGAACCGGCCCTTGAGGGCATCATGGATGCCACAGACGGATTGGGCGCCGATATAGTCTTTGAATGCGCCGGGACACCGGACACCCTCTGGTTGATGTGCGAAGCCGCGGGCCCGGCCGGACACATTGCCGCCATCGGCAGCAATCCCGATGACCAGGTTATTTTCTCCTCCGGCACCTCCCGGCGAAAAGGTCTGACGATCCGGTGTGTGCGGAGAAGCCTGAACACGCTCGACGAGTGCATCCGACTGGCGGCAGCCGGAAAGATCGATGTCAAACCCCTGGTCACTCACACTTTCCCGGCCTCCAAGGCGGACGATGCGTTTCGCATTGTTGAGTCTTATGGGGATGGCGTGCTCAAGACGGTTATTGATATGAAGGATTGGAAGTGAGATTTGAATTTCAGAGAAGAGCAAATGTCGAACAAATATTCCATCGGACTTGATTTCGGTACTAATTCCGTGCGGGCGCTGATTGTCGACGTATCCAGCGGCGAAGAAGTAGGAACCGCCGTATGGGACTATGCCCATGGTGACGCCGGTGTCATCATGGATTCCCGGTACCCGGATCTGGCCCGCCAGCATCCCCTGGATTACATGACCGGTACGGAAGTTACCATCCGGAAAGCCCTCTCTCAGGCTAAGTCTCATCACGGCTTTTTGTCCGAAAATGTGATCGGTATAGGTGTGGATACCACCGGCAGTTCGCCGCTGCCGATCGATCATAACGGCACCCCCCTTGCCTTCAAGGCGGATTTTGAAAATAATCCCGACGCCCTGGCCTGGTTATGGAAGGACCATACGTCCCACGCGGAAGCCGCGGAAATTACCCAAAGGGCCGCGGAGATGCGCCCCGCCTATCTTGCCAAATGCGGCGGCATTTATTCCAGCGAGTGGTTCTGGTCCAAGCTTCTGCACTGCCGGCGGACGGCGCCGGATGTTTTTGATGCCTCTTATACATGGGTGGAAATCGCCGACTGGATTCCGGCTTTTTTAACGGGCAATGAAATTCCCGAAGCCATGATCCGGGGCATCTGCGCGGCCGGCCATAAGGCCATGTTTCATTCGTCCTGGGGGGGATATCCGGATGAAACATTCCTGGGAAGTCTTGATCCGGATCTTGTACGCCTTCGCCGCAACCTCCCGGACAACGCCTATCCCGTATCCCGATCCGCCGGCGGGCTTTGCCGGGATTGGGCGCACAAACTGGGTCTGACCGCGGGAATCCCGGTTGCCGTGGGGGCCTTCGATGCCCATCTGGGTGGCGTGGGCAGCGGCATCCGTGCGGGCACGCTGGTAAAAATCATCGGGACCTCGACCTGTGACATGATGGTCGCCCCTTTGACGGAACCCCTTCCGGATATCCCGGGATTGTGTGGGATCGTGCCGGAATCGATTTTGCCCGGCGCTTACGGACTGGAGGCCGGACAATCGGCGGTGGGCGACATCTTCAATTGGTTTGTCAATCAAATACAGCCCGGCGGCAGCGAAACCGGATCACACGAGGCGCTGACCCGGCGTGCGGAAAAGCTCAAACCCGGTGAGAGTGGTTTGCTGAATCTGGATTGGCAAAACGGGAACCGGACGATTCTGGTGGATCAGCGGCTGACGGGCATGCTGTTGGGCTTGACCCTGCACACGACCCCGGAGGAAATCTACCGGGCCCTGATTGAGTCCACGGCTTTCGGTGCCCGGATCATCATGGAGCGATTTGAAGCCTATGGGTTGAAAGTGGATAAAATCATTAACTGCGGCGGTATTTCCGTCAAAAACCCCATGGTCATGCAGATCTATGCCGATGTCATGGCAAGGCCGCTGGAGATTGCCCGAAGTGCGCAAACCTGTGCCCTGGGGGCGGCTGTCGCGGCGTCCGTGGTGGCCGGAAGCGCGGCCGGCGGCCATGACCGCTTCGAGACCGCCATGGATCAGATGACGGGCGTACTGGAACAAAAATTTCTTCCCAATCCCCGTCATGCGGCTGTCTATGATCAATTGTACGCATTATACAAACAGCTTCACAATATTTTCGGAACGCCGGATTACCAGGCCAACTTATTTGCGGTAATGAAAAAACTGCTGGAAATCAGAGACGAGATCAGAAGCCAATAAAATTGTCATGGAACGATTATGAAAGCAGACAAAATCAAAATCCTTAAAACCGCGGTCTGGAAAGCCAACATGGATCTCTGGAAATCGGGTCTGGTCATTCAGACATTCGGCAATGCCAGCGGCGCGGATGCGGCGGAAGGCGTCATGGCCATAAAACCGAGCGGCGTGGACTACGACGAATGCCGCTGGGAAGATATGGTCGTCCTTTCCATTGACAGCGGCGAGATCATTGACGGCCCCTTAAGGCCCTCTTCCGACACGCCGACCCATCTGGCGCTCTACCGGGCGTTTCCGGCCATCGGCGGCATCGTTCACACCCACTCCCGATACGCCACAAGCTGGGCGCAGAGCGGCCGTGCGATCCCCTGCCTGGGTACGACCCATGCGGATTATTTTTACGGACCGGTGCCCGTCACCCGAAAGCTCTCCACAGATGAGATCAAAACGGATTATGAAGCCAATACGGGCAAGGTCATCACCGAATATCTGTCGGCAGCGACAAATCAACCTTTCGACGTGCCGGCCATCCTGGTCCCCCATCACGGCCCTTTCACATGGGGGAAAAGCGCCGCTGACGCCGTCCATTCAGCCATCGCCTTGGAAGAAGTGGCCCGGACAGCGCTGCTCACTCTCAGCCTCAATCCGGAAGCCGTCATGCCGCAGGAGCTGATCGATAAGCATTTTCGCAGGAAACATGGTCCGGACGCCTATTACGGCCAGAAAGGCGAAAAATCATGAAAGCCGATCTGGAATGCCTTTCCTGCCTGATGAAACAAGCCTTGAACAGCGTGAACATCGCCACGGACGACCCCCTGCTGAAACGGGAGGTCCTGGACCGGGTCAGCGCCATTATTCCGGAGGCCGACTTGAATCGGACGCCGGCGGAAATATCAAAGCCGGTTTATCGGATTGTCTCGGAAATAACTGGCAACGCCGACCCATACAAAAAAGCCAGGGAAGAAACCAACCGGGAGGCGTTGGGCTTGCTCCCTCTGTTGGAGGAGAAACTCCGCCGGTCGGCTTCGCCCCTGCAAACGGCCTTGCATATGGCCGTGGCGGGGAATATTGTCGACATCGGCATCGGACACGCCTTCGACCTGCAGAAAGACGTCCTGGCCTTGCTGGACGTCCCTTTTGCCGACGATGACAGCGATTCGTTTGCCGGGGAGTTGATCGCAGGACGGAATCTCCTTTATTTGGGGGACAACTCGGGCGAGATCGTTTTTGATCGGCTGTTGGTCAAAACCCTGCTGTCCTATGGAATCAAAGTAACTTACACCGTGAAATCCGGTCCCATCATCAACGATGCCCTGATGGAAGACGCTCAGACGGCGGGCATCACGGCCCTTGTTCCGGTTCTGGAAACCGGCGCCGACGATATCGGTATCAACCTCGATCACTGCAGTCCGGCCTTCAGGAAGGCACTCGCCGATGCGGATGTCATCATCGCCAAGGGGCACGGCAATTTTGAAACCTGCAGCGACCTGCCCTACAACTTTTATTTTCTCCTCAAGGCCAAATGTGCCGTCGTCGCCCGGGAACTGGGGGTGACGCTGGGAGACATCGTTTTCAAAAAAACGACCGCAAGATCATAGCCGGTTTGAGGAATCAGGAAGCTGACGGAGCCATGCCGTCCATGGTCAATCTCAGATGCGGCGTGGGAATTGTCCCGAAGCTCGTCGTTGAAAAGAGTCTGTTAAAAGACCGTGTTTGGTTCCTGGATCGGGAGCCGTTGCTCGATCCGTATCCCGTCGGCATGTGCATTCAGAAGAAAAAAATGAACGCCGCGCTGATCCGGGCTTTCTGAGGAATTGACGAAAAAAAGATTCAGAAGAAATAACCATTGGTGATCCTGGATTTCGAACCTGCCGATCGGAATAAACAAAATTTTCAATGGATCGCATGCTCAAAGAGAAGCTCCCACAGAAAGCGACCTTGACATAATTATCATAAATGAAGATTTCAATGATAAAGACGTATTTTCCAGAATCGACGCTCCCGCAGATATTAACAGGCAATTAGTGGAAAGGCTTTCAATTCCGATTGACATGATATATCAATCCCTGACGCAATGGGTTGAAGAAGGTTCCTCAATTATTCACACCGAAAAGCAGCAAGGCATATCTGTTAGTAATTCTTCCCTGTAAAATTTGGATGAAATCGCTTCTTCCTCTACAAGCGGTAAATCCACTTAATGGGTAGCGGCTTTGAGCTTATGGCATGAGACAGGGGCAGGATCATTTCACGGTCAACGGCAAGCCAGCTGAAATCCGGCTTGATGATCCTGAGTTTACCGTCCTGGGGCGGCTGGCCCCATTCAGTATGTTTATAGATGACAAAGAACAGGACATCGCAGACGTCAGCGGATTCCCCCAGCACATAGTCATGCCTGAAGGCCTTCGGGGTGATCCGGTTTACCTCGATAATCTGATGGGCATAATCCTTATCGAGCTGAATGACGGCATATCGCGCCACCCCTTTTTCCGAATAGCGGGTCAGGGTTCTGGTTTCGGAGCTGGACACATAGACCGTGGTCAGGCCGGATATCTGCTTGAGGTATTGGGCCGCGATCAGGGCGGCCGTGCGCCTGCCGCCGATGGATTGATGGTGCCAGCCGTAATACTCAAAAAGCTTTTCCTGGAGCGTACCGGCCGGCCGTTCGCCTTTTTCATACAGATTTTTGGAAATGTAGCGCAGCTCCCTACCCAGACTTTCGGCCGCTTCGGCAATGGGCCAGTCAATCTTGACATGGAAGTGCGTCAGCGCGTAGCGGTTCTGCTTGCGATAACGGTCATCGCGCTGGATCAGCAGGGCGTAATCCACATCCAGCAGCGATTCCAGCAGATCGAAGAACGGGTAACGCTCAAAATATTTTATTCCGGAATAAAACGGCTTTTTCAGTTGAACGCCGGGGACGAGGGCCAGGGTATCCTTGCGGATGCGGTTATTGCTGTTGAAGCGGATATATTTTTGGTGCTCCGCGCCCAGGGACTCCTCACAGAAAATAACAATATACGGCAATGCCAGGGGAAATTCTTGGCCGAATGCGCGTTTTTTTGTCCGCATCTCCTGCGGCCGAACACAGGGATAGATCATTCCTTCATCAAGGCACTGCCTGTAAATTTTCTCAAGGGTGATGGCCTTCAGGCGGCGCTCCAACTCATCGCGCAGGAAGATGTAAAAAGAACGGCGGACCATTTCCAAATAACTCAGCTCGAATCTGGATTTCTTCATGGCGTGTCATCCCATCCTTTCAAAAAATCGGGCTGATGGTTCAATAAGCCTGTCCGGATTCCAATGGTCGGTTTGCCATCGTCGAAGGCGATCATTCATCTTCGATATGGCATCGTTATTGATAAAAAGTATAAGCAGCAACAGACGTTAGCGTCAAGGAAATCTTGTTCCCTTTTCCACCCTTAGATCATATTCCCGATTTTCCAGCCGTCCGCCACGGCGTCCGGAATAATGCCGGGATGTTCGCAATCGCCGATGGTATAGACTTCGGGCACCTTCTCCTTCAGTTCTTCCGCCAGTTTGTTGTTCCGTTCCAGGGGCAGGGCGGGGATAATGTGGTCAGCCTCGATGGTCTCTCTTTTTCCTTCCGCCGTTGTGATGATCAACCCGTTGTCCATTATTTCTTCGAGCTTGGCGCCGGGGATGATAGCAATGCCTTTTTTCCTGAACCACACGAACAAGCGGGTCTTCCTCTCAGGCGCCATGCCCTCCCCCAATTCGGTGTCCGTCGCGACCAGGGTCACTTTTCTGCCCCGCTTGACGAGAAACTCCGCCAACTGGCAGCCCTGCAAAGCGCCGCCGATAACAATAACGCTTTTGCCCACGGGCATCCAAAACCGCGTCGCCTGCCTCAGACGCTTCGCCCCCAGATACTTGAGCGGTAAATGCAGCTTGGCGTATAAGTCGGCGCTTTTGATGACAATGGGTTTGTCAATGCCGGGGATGTCGGGAAGGTTCGGGACGCCACCGGCGGCGACGATAACACAATCCGGCGGGTTTGCCGAGACGGCCGCCGGCGTAAATTCAACGCCGGTCTTGAGATCAACCCCCGATTTTTCCATCTGACCCTTGAAATAGTTGATGATGTCGGACAGGTCTTCAATTTCAAACCCCTTCACGATAGAGGCCAAAGGCAGGGCACCGCCCACATCATGAGACTTTTCATACAGCGTCACATCATGCCCCCGGAGGGCCGCCACTCTTGCCGCCTGCATGCCCGCGGGACCCCCGCCGACCACGGCGACGGTCTTTGGCTTGTCGACTTTGAAGATTTCATACTGCTCTTCGCCGAATGAGGGGTTGATGCGGCAATGACGCGGCTCGCCATAGGTCTTGTTGCAATTACCGCAATGGGTGCAGGGGGCGATCTCATCCATTCTGCCCGAGGCAACTTTATTCGGATATTCCGGATCGGCGAAAAACCGGCGGTTCATGCCAATCATATCCACTTTCCCCTCTCTGAGGACCATCTCGCCCAGGTCGGCATCAAAACCGCCGACGGTCATGACCGGAATGGACACACTTTTTTTGGTACTGTCAAGATTTTTGTGTAAAATGTTCATAGGCAAATTCTTTAAAGAAAG
>JAFGLN010000012.1 GCA_016928025.1 Deltaproteobacteria bacterium | reverse complement strand
TTTAATGTCGGGGCGTGGCGCAGTCTGGTAGCGTATCTGAATGGGGTTCAGAGGGCCGGTGGTTCAAATCCACTCGCCCCGACCAAAGAGTAATAAAAAAACCGCCATCGTGGCGGTTTTTTTATTACTCTTTGAAGTTTGGTATACAAGGTTCTTGATAATTGCCGTTGACAATTAAATTTGCAATGAATATACATAAAAAAATCTATCATGCGAGAGTGGCGGAATTGGAAGACGCACTGGACTTAGGATCCAGCCCGCCTAAGCGGATAGGGGTTCAAATCCCCTCTCTCGCATCATAAAATACATAAGCGAAGAAGGAGTTTAAAAAAATTGTGAATTCTACAGAAGTGGGAATTAAAATTGAGTCATTGAGCCAGGTTAAGAAAAAAATATCTATTGATGTTCCATGGGATGCCGTCAAAGAGGAAATGGATAGCGTCTATAAAAAAGTTGGAAAAACAGCAAAAATCAAGGGATTTAGAAACGGAAAAGTTCCCAGGAAAATTTTAGAGTCCTACTATAAAGAGTACGCTGAAAATGAAACGATGATCAATATCGTTAATAAGTATTATTGGGATGCCCTAAAAGAGCACGCAATTGATGCCATAACGGAGCCGGCGATAGATCAGGGAAATATCCAAGAAAACCAAGCTTTTTCATTCAGTGCGACGGTGGAAACGGAGCCTGATTTTGATCCGCAGGGCTATACAGGGCTTAAAATAGATCGAGACGTTTATGAGATTACGGAGGAAGATGTTGATACCAGACTCCAGGAAATACGAAAAATGTTTTCCACCCTTGAAGATATCTCGGAAGAAAGAGACGTGATGCAAGGGGATTTTGTATTAATTGATTTTCAAGGGTCTTTAAATGGTGAACAGCTTGATGAACTTAGATCGGACAATTATACCCTGGAAATCGGTTCGAAAAATTTCGTCCCCGGGTTTGAAGATCAACTCATCGGAATGAAAAAAGGCGATACAAAAGACATCAATGTGACGTTTCCACAAGATTACCATTCAAATAAATTTGCCGGTCAGGACGTTTGTTTTAAAGTGGATTTAAAGGGCATCAAAGAAAAGAAGCTGCCTGAAATCGATGATGACTTTATTAAGAATTTCGAACGATATGATTCATTGGCAGCCTTAAAAACCGACATACGCAAGACGCTTGAGGAAGATGCCAAGAGGAAAGGTGAAACGACCTTTAGAAATATGATGGTAGAAAAAATTCTTGAACAAAACGATTTTGAAGTGCCTTCGACTTTTGTAGAAAAACAGATTCATTATATGATGGCGGATACGCAAAGACGGATGGTAGCCGGCGGAATGGAAAACAAGGATGCAACCGAATTGAGTCTTAAAATGCATGATCAGTTTAAGGACGAAGCCACAAAAATCATCAAATCATCGCTTTTATTGAAAAATATTGCCAAAAAGGAGTCTATCAACATTGAGGATCACGACATTGACGATAGGATTAAAGAAATAGCGCAAAACAACCAGCAGGACTATGAAGCATTGAAAGAAAAATTTGAAAAAGATGATTCAATATCAGCCATTGAAAGCGATTTACTGAATGAAAAAATATTTAAATATTTAGAAGATCAGGCCGAAATAACAGATGTGAAAAAGAGTTTGTTTCAGGAAAGGGAGGGGGAATAATGCCTCTGATTCCAATGGTTATCGAACAGGATGGTCGCGGCGAACGATCATTTGATATATATTCCCGACTTTTGAAGGAAAGAATTGTCTTTCTGGGCTCAGCCATCGATGATGATGTCAGTAATCTGATCATTGCCCAAATGCTTTACCTCGAGTCCGAAGATCCTGACAAGGAAATATACTTCTATATTAACTCACCGGGAGGAAATGTAAGTTCCGGTTTGGCTATATATGATACGATGAATTATATTAAACCGCAGGTGTGTACATTTTGCATGGGACAGGCGGCCAGCATGGGGGCCTTGTTATTGGCGTCGGGGGCAAGCGGCAAGCGATATGCACTGCCGCATGCAAAAATTTTGATTCATCAACCACTTGGCGCTTTTCGTGGGCAAGCAACGGATATTGATATTCAGGCCCGTGAAATATTGAGATTAAAAGATGAATTGAATCATATTCTTGCACAACACACCCATCAACCGTTAGAAAGAATCGAAGCCGATACGGAAAGGGATTATTACATGAGCGTTCAACAAGCAAAAGAATACGGTATTATTGATGAAATCATTTTAAACAGACAATAATTAAATAGATATACAGGAAGAATCAATGGTTAAAAAAGGTAAGTATGATCAAGACGGCCAGGGCTTACTGTTTTGCTCATTTTGTGGTAAAAATCAAAATGAAGTCAAAAAATTAGTAGCTGGACCAACAGCCTATATATGTGATGAATGTATAGAGCTTTGCCGTTCTATCGTAGAAGAAGAATCAGATAGTTCAGGCATGGAGTTTTCCAGCAAGGACATTCCAGAACCGAAAGAGATTAAAAAATTCCTGGATCAATATGTTGTAAGCCAGGAAAGACCGAAAAAAGTATTGTCGGTTGCCGTATACAATCATTATAAAAGAATTTTTTCACGCATTGATTTGAATGGTATTGAAATTCAGAAAAGCAATGTTCTTTTAATCGGACCGACAGGATCAGGGAAAACTCTTCTGGCTAAAACATTGGCAAAGATCTTGAATGTTCCTTTTACAATTGCTGATGCAACAACCCTTACGGAAGCCGGTTATGTCGGCGAAGATGTTGAAAATATTATTCTTAGCCTTTTGCAAAATGCGGATTATGATGTAGAAAAAGCGTCAAAAGGAATCGTATATATCGACGAAATTGACAAGATTGCAAAAAAATCAGGCAATCCTTCCATAACCAGGGACGTTTCGGGAGAAGGTGTTCAACAGGCGCTTTTAAAGATTATCGAGGGTACCCTCGCAAATATTCCGCCGAAGGGTGGCAGAAAACACCCACAACAGGAGTTTATCCAACTGGATACGACAAATATTCTATTCATATGTGGCGGTGCATTCAATGGTCTTGAAGATATTGTTTCTCAGAGAGTTGGCGCCAAGACCATTGGTTTTGGTGCGGATGTAAAAACGAGAAACTCGAAGAGACGAGATGAATTGTTGATGGATGTCCAAACCGAAGATCTTTTGAAATTCGGTTTAATTCCTGAATTTATTGGCAGATTGCCTGTCATTGCCAGTTTGAATGAATTGGAACAGGAAGATTTGACCAGAATTTTAGTGGAACCGAAAGATTCCGTTATCAAGCAGTACAGGAAGTTATTTGAACTTGAAAATGTGAAATTAAAGTTTACCGATGGTTCCCTAAGCGCAATTGCCAAATTAGCCATTGAAAAAAAATCCGGGGCAAGGGGTCTCCGATCGATATTGGAAAATACAATGCTTGACATTATGTATGACCTGCCCTCACAATTGGATGTCAAGGAATGTATTATTAATGAAGATGTTGTCATGGATAATGAAAAACCGATATTGATTTTTGAAAAAAAATCAGAATCAGCTTAGACAATAGAACTTTCGAGGATAAATATATGTTCGATTTTATAAAGAATAAGGAAAAAGACCAAGAGGAAAAAGGATTTTCAGTTCCACTCTTACCCCTAAGGGACGTTGTCGTATTCCCCCATATGATCGTGCCTCTGTTTGTAGGAAGAGAGAAGTCTATTGCTGCATTGGAGTCGGCAATGAAATTTGACAAGGGCATTTTTATGGCAGCGCAAAAAAACGCGCAAAAAGATGAGCCGACAGAAGAAGAGATATACAAAGTCGGCACGTTGGGAACGATCATCCAGCTCTTGAGGCTTCCGGACGGCACGGTAAAGGTTCTTGTAGAAGGTAAAAAAAGAGCCTTAATCAACTCGTTTATTCCGAATGATGAATTCTTTTTGGTGAGTGCGGAAGAGATTGACGATATTGATGATAAAGATACCGTCAAAACAGAAGCCATGATGCGAAACATCAAAGATGCGTTCGAAAATTATGTAAAGCTCAGTAAGAAAGTCCATGTTGAATTGGTAGGAACCATCAATTCTATCGATGATCCTTCAAAAATGGCTGATCTGGTTGCATCGCATATTACATTGAAACTTGAAGATAAGCAGAAGATTTTGGAAATATACAATATCAATGATAGATTAGAAGCCATTTACGAATTCATGCTTGCGGAAATAGAGATTCTGCAAGTGGAAGAAAAAATCAAGAAACGGGTCAAAAAGCAGATGGAGAAGACCCAGAAGGATTATTATCTCAATGAGCAAATGCGTGCCATCCAGAAAGAAATGGGTGAGAAGGATGATCTGAAAAACGAAATTGCGGAATTGGAAAAACGATTAAAACAAAAAAAATTATCAGAAGAGGCGGCAAGGAAAGTTAAACATGAGATCAAGAAATTGCAGATGATGGCGCCCATGTCTGCAGAGGCGACGGTCGTCAGAAATTATATCGATTGGCTGCTTGATATGCCCTGGGAGGAAAAAACGGATAATAATTACACGTTAAAAGAATCGGAAGCAATTTTGGAAGAAGACCATGATGGATTGAAAAAAGTCAAAGAACGGATTCTGGAATATCTGGCCGTTCAAAAATTAGTTAATAAAAATAAGGGGTCAATTCTTTGCCTGGTCGGACCTCCCGGCGTTGGTAAAACATCTGTTGCAAAATCTGTGGCAAGAGCAACGAACAGGAAATTTGTCCGGCTGTCACTCGGAGGATTAAGAGATGAAGCGGAAATCCGGGGCCACCGAAGGACCTACATTGGTGCGATGCCCGGTAAAATTGTACAACTTTTGAAAAAAGCGGGTTCCAACAACCCGGTATTTTGTCTTGATGAAATCGATAAGCTGAGTTCGGATTTTCGAGGTGATCCGGCATCGGCTTTACTCGAAGTCCTTGATCCTGAGCAAAACAAGGCATTCAACGATAATTATTTGGAGGTGGATTACGATTTGTCCGATATCATGTTTATCACCACAGCGAACGTACTACAGACTATTCCGGCCCCACTGCAGGACAGAATGGAGGTTATTCGCATTGCCGGTTATACGGAAATGGAAAAGTTAAACATAGCGAAAAGATTTCTGATCGCCAAGGAAATGGAAGCCAACGGTCTGACGAAAGATAATATTGTCTTTTCTGACGGTTCCTTGCTGAATATTATCAGATTATATACGAGAGAAGCCGGCGTCAGAAATTTGGAACGGGAAATAGCTTCCATTTGCCGGAAGGTCGCCAGAAAAATTGTAACCGACGGGAGTCGGGAACCTATAAAAATTTCATCAAATACGCTGCAAAAGTATTTGGGAGTCCAGAAATTTCGACACGGCGAAGCGGAAGGCAAAGACAAGGTCGGTTTAACGATCGGATTGGCCTGGACGGAAGTTGGCGGGGAACTTTTGGCCATCGAGGCTTCCATTATGAAAGGTACCGGTAAAATGATCATGACGGGCAAATTAGGGGACGTCATGCAGGAATCTGTCCAAGCAGCCTTAACCTATGTGCGGGCCAGAGCAGACGAACTGGGGCTGATGGACAACTTTTATAAGGAAACGGATCTGCACGTCCATGTTCCGGAAGGTGCCATTCCCAAGGACGGACCTTCTGCTGGCATAGCCATGGCAACGTCCATAGCTTCTGCCTTTATTAAAAAGAAAGTCCGGGGAGATTTAGCAATGACCGGAGAACTCACTTTGAGGGGCAGGGTATTGCCGATAGGTGGACTGAAAGAAAAGATGCTGGCGGCACATCGGGCCAATTTGAAAACAGTTATCATCCCTAAGGACAATGAAAAAGATATATCAGATGTTCCGTCTAATATTTTAAAATCACTCGACGTCATTTTTGTTGAACATATGGATGAAGTATTAAAAGTTGCATTCGTTCCGGACAGCGGAGCTAATAATAAGGCAGAGGACACTGATATAAATATATCTGTTAATTCTATGTCCAATCTGCCACAGCTTCAATAAGGGGATACAACATCAGAATAGGTATTTAGACAAAATAAATAAAAGATTTTGTGTGTAAATTTATTCCTTGACAACTATAGGGACTATTGTTAGTTACTCAGTCTGCTTTTCGAGGTAAGTAAACAGTGGGCGGGTAGCTCAGTTGGGAGAGCGCCACGCTTACACCGTGGAAGTCACAGGTTCGAGTCCTGTTCCGCCTACCAGAGTAGATTAAAACGTCATGATGTGAATCCCAAAATGAATTTCAAAATTCGATCAAAAAGTTTGGGGATGAACATAAAGAATAAAAGAATAATGAAATTAAGGGGTCGTAGTTAAGATGGTTATAACGCCGGCCTGTCACGCCGGAGG
>JAFGLN010000125.1 GCA_016928025.1 Deltaproteobacteria bacterium | reverse complement strand
TGGAAGCCGGGCATGATCTGATTGCTCCGGAATTGACGACGGATACCAAGATTATTCCCCTGCAGATCGAAAAAAATCTTTTTGACGGCCGCGATTTGAAGGAAGCCTTCCGGCTGGCTTTGAACGATTTTGAAGGCTCCCATGCCATCGCCATGACCAGCAATGTGGAACCGTCAAAAACGTACCTGGCCCTGAGGGGCAGCGGCCAGTCCGTTTATGTGGGCATTGCGGCCGACCGCTATGTTTTTTCATCCGAGCTTTACGGATTGGTGGAAGAGACATCGCAATTTGTCAAGATGGACGGTGAAACGCCGTCTCCGGCGGGCCGCCCCGACCAGACCGGTCAAATCTTTATCCTTGATCAAAAATCGGCGGGCGGCACAAAGGGCATTCAGGCCCTTTATTACGACGGCACGCCCGTACAACTCAAAGACGAAGATGTCCGTCAGGCTGAAATCACGACCCGCGATATTGACCGCGGCCACTATACGCATTACTTCCTGAAAGAAGTGACCGAGGCCGCACAATCCGTTCGCAAGACACTGCGGGGAAAATACCGGATCGATGAGGCGGAAAAAAGTCTCTGGAAAGTGTTTTTTAATCTCGGGTCCGATTGCGTTCCAAAGCCGATAAAAGAGGCCCTCACCGCCGGTATGATCAAACAAATCTATATCATCGGCCAGGGGACGGCGGCGGTAGCCGCTTCGGCTGTCGCGGATGCCATGGGACGTTATCTGAACGGCAGCACCATCAAATGCGAAGCCAGGATCGCCTCCGAATTGAGTGGTTTTTCCATGGACGAAGATCTTGCCGGCACCCTGATTATTCCGATTACCCAGTCCGGGACGACGACGGATACCAATCGCGCCGTGGCCATGGCGGTGGAACGCGGCGCCGCGGCCATGGCCATTGTCAACCGGCGTCAATCCGATATTACGACAAAAACCCACGGTGTTTTTTACACCAGTGACGGCCGGGACATCGAGATGTCCGTAGCGTCCACCAAAGCGTTCTATTCCCAGATTGTGGCCGGGAATGTTTTGGCTTTGTATTTCGCCCAGTTGTTAAAAACCCGCACCGATCATTTTATCGCCGGCGAGCTGCTTAACCTGGAAAAGGCGCCGGCCTTAATGAACAAAGTTCTGGCGAAAAAAGATCAAATCAGGGAAGCGGCGTACCGGACCGCCAAAGAGAAAAAATATTGGGCCATTGTAGGCAGCGGCCCCAATAAGGTGGCGGCGGATGAAATCAGGATCAAACTCAGTGAGTTGTGCTACAAAACGATTTCTTCCGATGTGGTGGAGAATAAAAAGCATATCGACCTGTCGGCGGAGCCGCTGATCATTGTCTGCGCCGGCGGCAATCAGGAAGCGGTTATCGGCGACATCATCAAGGATACGGCTATTTTCAAAGCGCACAAGGCGACGGTCGTCGTCTTTGCGGACGAAGGAGAGAAGCGTTTTGATAAAATTGCCGATGCCGTCATCCATCTCCCAAAATCTGCAGCCCCCCTGTCGGTGATCTTAAACACCCTGGCCGGCCATCTGTGGGGCTATTATGCCGCCTGCAGCATCGATGAAGACGCCCTGTTTTATCGTGAATTCAGAACGCGCCTTAATCTGGCCGTTCGCGAGCAGAGCCGGAAAAATTATTCCCTTTACGACCGTCTCTTTGACGGCAACTTCCGTCGGGTTGTCGGGGAATTCGCGGCCGGTTTCAACCAACGGCGGAATGAAGGCGCCTTTTCCTTCATGAACGGCAAAATCATTTCAGATATTGCCCTGCTTCTGAAATATGTTGTCGGCAAACTCCCGTTGGAGGATTTTTGGCATGATTTTAAAGTCGAAGACGGATTTGCTTCCCCCATTGATCTGCTCGATGTCACCCTCGGCCGGGCCGTTGATGAATTATCCAGACCGATTGACGCGATCAAACATCAGGCCAAGACGGTGACCGTGGGGACCAGCCGGAAGGATCAGCCGCTCCAGGGCGTCATTTTCGATATCCTGACGGCCCTGGCCTTCCCGCCGAAGACGTTAAGCGGCGAAAACATCCCGGCCATCGGCAGGATACAAAAGGCCCTGGAAGCCGTCAGGGGGTTCACGCTTTACAACATTCAAAATCTGGATGAAGAGGGACGGCCGTCGGACGCGTCAACCATATCCATTTTGAAAAAAGAAGGGATCGCCCTGCAGATGCGTTCCCGGACGGAAACCTCCGGCGTCCTGATGGGAACGAAAAAAACCATCGTCAGAACGGGCAGCATTTACGTCGGAAAAGGAAAATCCGACGGCGCCTCGATTGTTATTATTCCCATTCTGGGTGACGGGAGCGGCGTCAGGAATCTTCTGCTCCTCCATGTCGCTTTTGACGAAGCCCTGAGTCTGGCGGAAAAAATCGAGGTCATCGGGGATCGATTTAATGATATTCGCAACCTGATCAACGAATACAATTTAACCTGGCACGACCGGTATCTGGAAAATGTGCCCTTCGACATTCTCCTGGGTGAGCCTGTGGAGGTCATCGCGGAGAGGATCAGGGAATCCCTGAAAAAATCTTGAAGAAAAAGTAAGGGGAACATGACCAAGACGAAATTCATATTTATTACCGGAGGCGTTCTCTCCTCCCTCGGCAAAGGATTGGCGGCGGCATCTATTTCTGCTCTCTTGGAATGCCGGGGCCTGAAAGTAACCAATCAGAAACTCGATCCGTATATCAACGTCGATCCGGGAACCATGAGCCCCTTTCAGCACGGCGAGGTCTTCGTTACGGATGACGGGGCCGAGACCGACCTGGACCTCGGGCATTATGAACGATTCACGTCCACATCGATGAAAAAAAGCAACAACCTGACAACGGGGCAAGTCTATTATTCCGTCATATCGAAGGAGCGGAAAGGCGAGTATTTGGGCAAAACCGTTCAGGTCATTCCGCATATTACCAACGAAATCAAGGAATATATCGAGTCCGCTGCCAGGGGATATGATGTGGCGGTTGTGGAGATCGGCGGTACGGTGGGCGATATCGAAAGCCAACCCTTTCTGGAAGCGATCCGTCAGTTCCGCAACGAAGTGGGTCGCCAAAATGCGATCTTTATTCACTTGACCTGGGTGCCCTTCATTAAAACCGCCGGTGAAGTGAAAACCAAGCCGACCCAGCACAGCGTTAAGGCCCTGCGGGAAATCGGTATCCAGCCCGATATTCTCCTGTGCCGGACGGAGGAGTTCCTTTCCGAAGACATCAAGGCTAAGATTGCCCTGTTCTGTAATGTCGAGGTGGCGGCGGTCTTTACGGCCAAAGATGTGGCCTGCATCTATGAAGTGCCCCTGATTTATCATCGGGAGGGGCTGGACGAGAGGATTGTCGATCTTCTCAATATCTGGACCGGGCAGCCACGCTTGACGGCCTGGGAAAATGTGGTCCATAAGATGACGCATCCCGCCGATGACGTTTGCATCGCTATCGTGGGTAAATATGTCAATTTGACGGATTCCTATAAAAGTCTGAATGAGGCGCTGGTTCACGGCGGCATCGCCAATAACGCGCGGGTCGACTTACACTTTGTGGATTCGGAAATGATTGAACGAGAGGGGCTGAATGATCAGTTAAACAGTGTCGACGGGATTCTCGTGCCCGGCGGCTTCGGCAACCGGGGCATTGAGGGAATGATCACGGTAATCGAATATGCACGGACCCAGGGTGTTCCGTTTTTCGGTATTTGTCTGGGGATGCAGATGGCCGTTATCGAATTCGCCCGGCATGTCTGTGGGCTGGAAAAAGCCAACAGCTCGGAATTCTATGAGGAATGTCCCTATCCCGTCATCGATCTGATGCCGGAACAGAAAAATGTGACCGAGAAAGGAGCGTCCATGCGTTTGGGGGCCTACCCCTGTGTCTTGGAAAAGGAATCACTGGCTTTTGCGGCTTACGGTGCCCGTGAGATCAGCGAAAGGCACCGCCACCGTTATGAATTCAACAACGCCTTCCGGCAACAGTTTGTCGATAACGCATTACAGATAACCGGAACGTCTCCCGACGGGCGTCTCGTGGAGATTGTCGAAATCAAGGATCATCCCTGGTTTTTGGGCTGTCAGTTTCATCCGGAGTTCAAGTCCAAACCGACCCGGCCCCATCCGCTATTCGCGGATTTTATTGCTGCAGCTTTGAGGGGTAAGGAAAAAGGATCGAAAAAGAAGGTACAAGGTTCAAGGAACAAGGTTCAAGGGCCAAGGTTCAAGGAAAAAGGATCAAAAAATAGGTGATGGGCTTGAGTTAAAACATAAAATCAGGTGAAAGGATCAAAAGAAGAAATAAAAAGGTGCTTCGTAAAAAGCGGGAACGGGTCCTGCAAACTCGTTCCCGTTAATTGTTACCATTGACGTATCAAACATCTTAGGCAGGTTTCTTGCCGTTATTACCTTCGTTCCTTTTACGGCGCAGGCGATTTAAGAGAAAACGATCAACATTTTCTTGCGAAAGGTCGTCTGAGAGGGCCTCCTTCAGTGTTTCCAAAGGAATTTCCACCCGCGCGGCGCTCTTATGGCCGCCGGCGCTGCCGTAACGTCCGAAGGCCTTGGCGGCAATGGCGCCGCAGTCCTGGCGGTATCCGTCACCTCGAAACGTAATAATCAGCCGGTCTTTGACGATACCCGCAATAACGACATAGTAAATATCGATGAAATGCAAAAAGAAGTCCGCCACCTGGACACAGGCGTCCGGACTTTCCACCCGCCCCAGGAAACAGGTGATCCGGTCGCGGTAACGGCGCCGAAAGTGGAAGGCATGATCGTAGTATTTGAGGAACTTGTCCGGGATCTGGTTCAATTCGATTCTTCGGATCAACTGATGGTTGGCATGACGGAAGTTCAGGCGATAGGCACTGATGTCTTCCATAATGGTGTCTCTTTCGAAGTTGTTGGTATCCGTCTTGATTCCATAAAGGAGGGCGGTATGTAACTTGCGGGGGATTTTGATCTTGGCGGCCAGGAGATATTCGGTCATAATCGTAGCCAGGGCGCCGTAATTTTCCCGGATATCGACAAGTTCGGCGTCCGAACCGGTTTTGCTCGGATGGTGATCGATAACGATATGTGGCTGGAAGCCGTTTAAGGCGTCACCGAAAAAAGAGGGTTGCGCATCGACGACGGCAACGAGACAATAAGCCTTGAGATCAACTTCGTTGAGCATATGGATCTTGATTTTCATGGCCCGGATGAATTCGAAGTTCTGCTGCCGGGAAACGGCATCGGTCGCAATGAAGTCGCAATGGACCAACACCCCGTTATGCTTGATGATTTCCTGAAGGGCCATGGCCGAAGCCACGGCGTCCGGGTCCGGACTTCCGTACATAATGACGGCGAGGGAATCAATGTCCCTGGCCATGGTTTTCAGCTTTTTAACGTTTGCCAGGGTGTTCCCTTTAATCAGTATCGTTTCCGTGCGTTTTCTCATGACAAATGGATTTCCATCTTTTGACTTTGTCAGGATGCATACCTATCATGTCCGGCAAGTCAAGTGCAAGCAGGAAAATGACCGGTGAAATCGTCATGACGGCTGGTAAAAAAGATTGACAGAGTTGATCTTCTCCTATATCAGCCAAATATTGATGTGTTTTATATCGGTTAATGTCCGTTGCCTACTATAAGGAGTCAAAGATGATCCAGATTTCCCGATGGAAGATTCTCTTGGGAATTGTTCTCATCATGCTATCAACGAGCGTTTATGTTATCCATTACATGATCTTCCGCGATGCCCATCACATCTTCATATTTATGATCCACGATATCGCCTTTGTTTTTTTTGAGGTCTTACTGGTCGGCATCGTCATTGACGGGGTCATGCAGTACCGGGAAAAACAGGCCATGATGGAAAAGCTCAACATGGTCATTGGTTCTTTCTTCAGTGAGTTCGGAACGGAATTATTAAAATATTTAACCGGCTTTGATCCCTGCCGGGATAAAATCTGCCAGAGTGTTATTGTTCGAGAAAACTGGACAACCACGGAATTCAACGATGTTTACAAGCTTTTGAAAAATTACGATTATGAGATAGATATCCGGCAGGGCGATATTGACGGACTAAGGCAAACATTGAGTGAAAAACGCGAGTTTCTATTGCGTCTCCTGGAAAACCCCAGTCTCATGGAACATGAAAGTTTTACCAACCTGATGATGTCTCTTTTCCATCTGACGGAAGAGCTGGTGGCCCGAAAAAATATTCTCCAGCTGTCCGAGGCGGATCGGAATCATCTCAACACCGATATCAAACGCGTTTACCGCATGTTAGTGAATGAGTGGCTTGCTTATATGAACTATCTAAGGAACAATTATCCTTATCTTTTCTCCTTCGCCATGCGGACGAATCCATTCGATCCGACCGCTTCGGTGGAAATTACATGAACGGATAAATCGAATCACTATGTTTAATCTCTTAACCATGCGCCTGTTTTTAAAAACAAGCCCAAATCATCATTGAAAGGAGATATGGATATGAACACCGCCGCATTCCACAAAATCAGTTACGGCCTTTATGTTATCAGTTCGCGGAAAGGCGACAAATTCAACGGCCAGATCGCTAATACCGTTTTTCAAGTGACGTCGGAGCCGCCGACGATCGGCGTCAGCATCAACAAACAGAATCTGACCCATGACTACATTCAGGATAGCGGTAAATTCACCGTATCGGTTACCTCGAAGTCGACGCCCATGCCCTTTATCGGCCTATTCGGTTTCAAAGGCGGCCGGGACGTCGATAAATTTGCCGACGTCAATTATAAAATCGGCGAGACGGGCGTTCCTGTTTTGCTTGATAATATCATCGCCTACATTGAGGCAGAAGTGATTAATTCCCTGGATTGCAGTAGCCACCGGATCTTCATCGGCAAGGTCGTCAACTGCGATGTCCTGGATAACAATGAAGAGCCCATGACCTACGCCTATTATCATGAGGTGAAACGCGGCAAGGCACCCAAGACCGCCCCGACCTATCTGAAGGAAGAACCCAAGCCGACAGCGGAAAAATCGGCCAACTATGTCTGCTCCGTTTGCGGCTATGTCTACAATCCCGAGAAAGGCGATCCCGAAAACGGGATCAAACCGGGGACGAAATTCGAAGATCTGCCCGACGACTGGACCTGCCCGGTCTGCGGCGCCGACAAATCGCAATTCGAGAAAGAGGGATGATTCGAATGGTTCTCGGCTCTTCCGACAGGCAATGAAAATATCGAACGTCTCACAGAATTTCCCAGGAGCGGCGGCGGGCGATTTTTTTTAGACGACGGTCGGGATGAACGGCCACGGGTCTGCCGACCGCTTCGAGAAGAGGAAGATCATGGATCGAATCTCCGTAAGCTGTGCAATCTGTCAGAGAAATACCTCTATCTTGGCAGATGGCTTTGGCGATCTGCCGTTTCTCCAGGTGAAAGGGATGAACGAGGGGCGGAAGCGAATCTAATCGCCCATTTTGGGCGGTGCAGATCGTGGCGCTCACCTGGTTAATGCCGACATGGTCGGCTACGGGCTTGGCCAAATAAGACAGGGAACCGGTCAGTAAAATGGCTTCATCACTGTCCAGACGATGTCGAATAATCCGCTCCTTCATTTCAGGGCGGATGGAATTCAAAATATCTTCCCTGACGAATGCCCGGGCCGCTGCCATGATCTCCTCTTCGCCGAGTCCGGCGAGATAGGCCTTGTTTTTTTTCCAGACAATGTTCCCGTATTGGGGCAGGTATCTGCCGGCAAAGCTAAGGAAAGCAATGATCTGAGGAATTCGGAGAATTCTTTTGCGCAGAAGAAAGAAAAAGAAACATCGTTCGGAACTTTTCTCTTTGATGAGGGTGCCGTCAAGATCGATGAATACAAGCGCCATGGCCAACCTATTGTGATGGTTTGGATTTTAGTAAAATTTGGAGTGGGCCGTCTTCCCGGAGGAGAAATTCAATGACGACCGGAACGGCCCGGATAATGCACAAAAATACCGACGTATATACGAAGAAATCCTTGATCCATTCGATTTCTCTTGTCAGGGTAAGGTAAAGACGGGGAGCAATATCGGGAAGGGGATAGATCAAAAACAGATAACCGAAAGTCAGGGCTTTGGTGACGCCGTATATCGACCGCAGGGTTCGGCCGGCGACAAGAAACCGGCCGAGCCGGGACGTCATCATCCCGAACGGAGTCTGCCCCCGGGAAGCACCGTGGCTCCTGATAGTGTCCACGAGGAAGCTTCTTGTAATGAAAAGGATGGTTACCCAGACGGGGATCAGGTCAAGGTCGGCCATGACCACCCAGAGAACGTTTTCCACGATCCGGTCCACGGCGATGTCGAAGAGGGCCCCGAACTGGGAGGCTTCGTCCCGGCGCCGGGCTACATAGCCGTCGAAGGCATCCATGAGAAAGATCACTCCGCAAAGAGGAACATTCAAAAGCTGAAGGGCAGGCGGCGCCTGATAGGCAATGACCACCAAAACAAAGAGGATGAGAAATCTGGAAAGCGTGATAATGTTGGCCATAAAAAATCCTGCTCCGGAATTAAATGGACATTCACTATCAAAGCCGGATGCCTAAGTCCCCGGCCTGATTTCCTGAAAATTTTTGGGACTTTCTGTCTTTCCTGCAAGAAGCCTTCTTTATTTACACCCCCGGATCGCCCGGCGGGGAAACCCCATCTTCCCCGCAGCCGCATTCCTGGTTGTCATCATCCCAACCATCGCATTTCGTCGGATAATCAGGACAGTGATGTGTATCTTCGTTCCAGTCGATCAGCGAGCCGATGATGTCCTCATCCGGGTTAAGGCCGCTGTTGTCGGCCACGGGATCGTTAAGAAGGCGGGGGTAAGCAGTGAGCCCCTCTTTGTAATCGACAACTTTGGCGTTGGAAAAGGTGTTGTCCGTGAGCTTTACATACCCCTGCTTACCGGTCTGAACGGCGCCCGTGATCGGCTCTACTTCCTCCGCATAGACGATGCCGTTATGGCCGCCGGCAGATTCTCCCACCCCGATGGCCTGGCAGAAATCCGGGCCGGACGTGATAATGCTGCCTCTGCGAATGGTGACCCTGCCCCCGTTGACATGGACGCCGTGGGTGGCGAATCCCAGGGCCGTCATATCATTATCGGCAATCAGGACATTTTGGATGGCATGCGTGTGAATACAACTCATGCCGGGAGTAGTATGGGATATGTTGTTGCCCGTAATCGTGTACGTCTTATCAATTATGACTTTTGCCGAATCGGGATCGCCGTTCAGGGATATGCCGCCCACCAGCTCCGGGTTGTCTTTGATCGTGACGGCCCCATTCACGTCGTGGAGGACGATGGAGGCCACGTTGCTCTTGATGGTACTGTTTTCGATGGTGACCGGAACATCGACGTTCCCGATAAAGAGGGCCGGGAAATCTGGACTGCCTTTGATATTCAAGCCGGAAAAAACAATTTCGCCTTCCGTCATCTCGAGGGGCGAACGGGAGGAAACCTCCTGGGGATATACCCCGTCGTATTCCCCTTGAATCGATATCCTGTGGCCTTCTTCGACCTCGACGGTATCCCAACGAAGAACTAAAAAGGCGCCGGCGATATCCACAGCCACATCATTCTCGAAGGTGGTGTGTATAATGCTGCCGTTGAACTCAAAGGCCTGGTCCGTCGACTGGATAAAGACTTTTCCCAAAAACTTTGCATGATCCGCGTTGAAGTCGCCGGCCCCTAAGTCATAGATGAATTTGGCCTCCGCGCCGAATATGGCCTCGTCATTAAAGTTATACGTAATCCGGCCGCTTGCGTGAAATTCCGTGGGGCCGTTGGATTTGAAACCTCTGAGAGCCACGGTTAACGACGCCTCAAGGGGCAGATCGGAGCCGTTAAAATAAAAACTCTTTTCGACAAATCCGCCTTCCAGATCGATTCCGATGCGGCCGCTCGCGGAGCCGTAGGATGCCTCCATTTTAAAATAATTAAAGGTGGCGCTTTTCCCGACAAAATCGAAATCATCGTTATTCACTTTCATGGTTGCGTCGGCGGTAAAGGTGTTTTGAAAACTCACAAGGCCCTTCAGGCCTTTATATTCGGCGATGAGTTTTGTCATGGTGTTGGAGTTAAAATTGGCCTGGGCGTTTCCATCCATATAGAGCACGGTGTTAATATTATCCAGATTCATATGACCGGTGACGTCAAGCTTGCTCTCGTTGCGAAGGTCCACATTGATATTCAGCTCGGGGATGAGATTGGCTTTGAGATTCAGATAGGATGATTCCGAAAAGGAACCGAACAGGCCGGCGCTGGAGGCTTGCGTGTTGGTGATTTCAATATCCTGCTGTCCGCCCGAGACCCCGCCCGAGGCATTCACTGTCAGCCCGCCGCTGATGGTTCCGCTATTGAACTGGAGGGCCTTCGATACGAATCCGTAGGCGCCCGAGCTCTCCAGGGGAGACCGGATTGATTGAATGCTGGCACCGCCACCGAGATTAATGGCCGTATCTCCGTTGAAAGAGCTGCCTGTAGCCGCCAGCCCCACACTGGAATTGATCACGAACCCGGCGGCATTGATGAAATTCAATCCGGCGATATCGAGTGATCCGGCGGCATTGACGACCAGGGCGCTCGTTCCCGGACCGACGATGGTGTTGGAGGCCCCGGACTCCAGGGTGATGATGACATTGCCGCCGATGCTCAACTCGTCGACAACCATGGGCTGGGTGGTTTTTATCCGGACCTCGCCCAATTGGTCGGCTGTCAGATGATCGGCGAGGTATTTGAGGGCCAAGGGCAGGGTCTCGAATTCAAACGGAGGCGATGCCGGTGCGTCAACGACATAAACCGTGGCTGCAACCCCGGTGGTCGCCCCGTGCCGATAAATATTGATTGTGTAGGTTTGTGCGGTAGTTCCGTCTTCCGCCGTCACGGCGATTTCGAGGACGTTTTCCCCACAGGCGAGGACGATGGCGCCGGACGGCTGGCCGGAGGATACGGGACTGCCGTTGACCGTAACGGCGGCCTGCGGATTGGCGGCCGTAGCGGTAACCGTAATCTCTTCCACGTAGTTCAGGACATTTGCCGTGTAGGTCAGATTGCCCGGAACGAAAGACTCATTCAATGGCGATGCGGAGAGAACCAGACCGGAAAGATTCGCATTGTTGCTGGCGCCTGCGGACTCACGGGTGACAATGATGTCATAGGTCCTGCTGACGCTCGTGTCCTGGGCCGTCACTTCAATGGATAGGGTATTGGCGCCCTCGGACAAATCAATCGCGGCGGAAGCGCTGCCGGAGGCCACATATGCTCCGTTGACGGTGATGGACGCATGGGATTCGCCGGCCACCGGGGTGACGCGGACGGACGTGACACTGTTGGCAACGGTTGCACTGTAACTGAAAAGGGCCGGGAAAAAGACTTCGTTGAGGGGGGCCGTGGAGAGGGACAAACCCGCCAGGAAGGCGTTGATGCTGAGTTCCTGCTCGTCACCGCGGGTCACAACGATCTGATAGGTTTTACTGACCGATGTGTCCTCCGAGATGACTCGAATGACGATGGGGTCATTTTCTCCCTCCACCAGCGAAACCGGATTCGACGGCATGCCTGAGGTGGCCGGGGCGCCGTTGATCATCACATAGGCCCCTCCGGCCTGGGTTGTGGCGGTAACGGTGATCTGTTCTGTATCAGAAGAAACACCGGCCGTGTATTGGATCGTATCGGGATGAAAAGCGGGATTCAAATTGCCGGTTGACAGGCTGAGATCCGCCAGATAGGCATTGGACGCTGTAGAGACTTCCTGTCTGTAAACGTTGATGGTGTAAGTTTGGGTTGTCGTTCCGTCTTCCGCAGTGACGACGATATCTATGAAATTAATCCCCATGTCTATATGGACCGGGTCGGAGACCTCACCCGAAACGATGGCAAGTCCCTCTAATGTCATAGAGGCGTTCGTATCGACGGCCGTGGCGGTAACCGTGATTTCCGAAATACTATTTTCCACCATCGTATAATAAAGGGCTGTGTCCGGGTCAAAGGCCGGCGACAATGTGCCGCAACAGAAGGTCAACGCGGAGAGGTCGGCCATGGCGCTGCTTCCGCCGCCCCGCAGGCCGGCAATCCGTTGGAGGACATAGACGGCCTCTTGCAGGCCGATCCGGGTGTCTCCGTCCGCATCACCGGCTGTGTTGATATCGTCGGGTTGGACTAAGGAGATGACCTGGAGGGCCAGGACGGCGTCGGTCAGGTTAACATTCCCATCGTCGTTTACGTCTCCCTGTGTCCCATAGGCTTGAGGGGAGATGATCCCCCATCCGATCAGAAAGACAACCGCAAAAAAGAATATTCGTGATACGGATCGTATATCCATTCTACATGGCCCCTTTATTTGGATGTGTGTGAGGGATGGTCTCTTAGTGAATCTGATTAAGATTTCCCAACAGGATTCTTTTTGATCATAATTTGACTCGATGAACCCCATTTTTGTTCAGAAGTATACGGGGATCGTCTCATCGAGTCAAAGACTTTTTGCCTGAGGGATATACAAGCAATCATTAATTTCTCGTTGACATGCAACAGCCGTCTTCCGTTTCAGATCAATGAGTGGTCGTAAACGGGACGAGTCAAAATGTCTTTCCTTCTTGTCTTGATGAGGCTTCCGGCATCAAGGCTTGGCGTGCCTGGCCCAGGACCGTCTCAACCGGAGGGAATTGCCGACGACGGAAACGGAGCTGGCGGCCATGGCGGCGGCGGCGAATTTCGGATTCAGGAGAATGTGGAAAAAGGGATACAGTGCGCCGGCGGCCAGCGGGATGCCGATCATATTGTAAATGAAAGCCCAGAAAAGGTTCTGTCGGATGGTCCTCATGGTCGCGAAGGACAGTTTGACGGCCGCAGCGACGGAACGCAAGTCGTCCTTGACGAGGGTGATATCGCTGGCCTCGATGGCGACATCCGTGCCGGCGCCGATGGCGATTCCGATATCGGCGGCGGCGAGGGCCGGGGCATCGTTGATGCCGTCGCCGACCATGGCGACCACCTGACCCTGCTGCTGCAGGCGATTGATTTCGGCGGCCTTATCGCCGGGCAGGACTTCGGCCATAATTGCATCGATACGGGCGGATTGCCCGATGGCCTGAGCGGTGCTACGGTTGTCTCCCGTAATCATGGCGACCGTCAGTCCCATTTTTTTCAATTCGGCAACGGCCTCGACGGCCGATGCCTTGAGGACGTCGGAAAGACCGATAACGCCCATCACTTCGCCGTCTTTGGCCACAAAGACCGAGGTCTTCCCGGCGGCGGCCAGTCGGCGCGCTTCCACGTCCATGCCGTTCAGGGCGATGCCCTTTTCCTGCATCAACCGCAGGTTTCCCAGATGACAGAGCTGTCCGTTCAGAGAGGCCCTGGCGCCGAGTCCGGAGAGGGCCTCAAAATTTTTTATCGCGTCGGGGAAGATGTTTTCCTGTCGCCCTTTTTCCAGGATGGCCTGCCCGAGAGGATGTTCGGAGGCCGCTTCGATGGAGACGGCGATCTTCAAGAGCTGCTTTTGATCTTCGTTCGGGGCGGTAATGATATCCGTGACTTCCGGTTCCCCTTTGGTCAGGGTGCCGGTTTTGTCAAAGACGACGGTTTTGAGTTTGTAGGCCGTCTCCAGGCTTTCCGCGTCCTTGATCAGGATGCCGTTTTCCGCTCCCAGACCGGTGCCGACCATGACGGCTGTCGGCGTTGCGAGCCCCAGGGCGCAGGGACAGGCAATCACCAGAACCGATATGGCATTGAGGAGCGCCCGGCTGAAAACCGGCTCGGGAATAAAAAAATACCAGATTAAAAAGGTTATCAACGAGATTCCAAAGACGACGGGCACGAAAATCGAGGCGATTTTATCGGCCAGTCTTTGCACCGGCGCCTTGGAACCCTGGGCTTCCTCGACGAGCCGGATGATCTGTGCCAGGGCCGTTTCCGCGCCGATCTTCTCGGCTTTAAAGGTGAAGCTTCCCGTTTTATTGATGGTGGCGGCAAATACGCTTTGTCCCTTTTCTTTGGTGACCGGCAGGCTTTCACCGGTCAGCACGGATTCGTCGACCGTCGACAGGCCGGATATGACGATTCCGTCCGTCGGAATCTTTTCGCCGGGTCGTACGACGATCAAATCGCCTTTCAGCACCCATTCCACGGGCAGATCCAACTCTTTTCCGTCACGCAGCACACGGGCCGTCTTCGGCTTGAGGCCCATGAGGTGATGAATGGCGGCAGAGGTCTTTCCCTTGGCCACCGCCTCCAGAAGCCGTCCCAGAATGATCAGGGTCACGATCATCGCCGCACCGTCATAATAAACGTGAAGGGCCATCCGGGTTTCGGAAAAAAAACCGGGGAAGAACGTCACCAGGGTGGAGTAAAGGTAAGCGGCAAAAGCGCCGACAGCGACCAGGGTATTCATATCCGTCGTTTTTTGGCGGGCCGCCTTGAGGGCGCCCACATAAAAGCGGCTGCCCACCCAGAAGACCGCCGGCGCCGTCAGGACAAACAAAATAACAAGCATGGTCTGTCTGGGAATGGCCGACAGGAAAGAAAACCAGTGCTGCATGGAACCCATGAAGATGATGACGCTCAGAGTTGCACCGACGAGGAATCGGATTTTCAGGTCTTTGATGTCTTTATCCCTGGCGGCGGCAATCGGATCTTCCCGTGTATCGTCCTGAACGCCCAGGTATTCATACCCCTGGTCGGTGATAACGGCCTTGAGACGGTCAACGCCCGCCCAGGCCGGATCATGCAGGACGGTCGCCCGGGCCGTGGCCAGATTGACATTGGCATCCTTTACGCCGTCAACGGACTTCAAAGCCGTTTCGACACGCCGCACACAGGCCGCACAGGTCATCCCACCAACGGAAATGGTTGTCTTTTCCGCTTCTTTAGATGATGAATTCATATCCCGCCTTTTTAATGGCTTCTTGAATCACGGCCGGATCAACCGGCTTTTTTTCTTCAAACGTTGCTTCGCCGTTTTCCAGGCTGACTTTGATATTTTCCAGGCCGTCGATACTTTCCAGCGCTTTGGTTACGGCGGCCACGCAATGGTTGCAGGTCATCCCTTCAATTTTAATCTTTTTCATCGCATCCTCCTCGCTGAAAACAGGTAAAAATGCTCATAACCTAAGATATTCCTGTAAAAAGTCGAAAATTACCCTCTCCCTTGAGGGGAGAGGGTTGGGGTGAGGGTGAGAAATAAAGTTATGACAAATGATTATAAATCCCTCTCCCCTTCATCCCCTCCCACCAAAGGAGGGGAATATGACTTTTTACGAGTTCGTCACTTGTAAACCGCAAAACATTTTTATCTAATTTATACATGGATTTCCGAAAGTAAATGAAAACGGAAAATAAAAAAACAGGGACCTGCCGGAAATATTCTTCATTAATATGAAAAGCTTTTCCTGCGACGCAGCAAAAGCTTACGGCGGATAGTGTCCCGAAAACTTGATAATGAAAAAATCATGATTATATTTATTTTAAGAATACAATATAAGGACAGGATGTTTAATGGTAAAAGATATCGATATTCGCGAAATACAAAAAGACGTGGGCGATTACGTCTCCAGAAAGTATGGCGTCAAGTTTAAGATAGCCGGATTGAATGACGTGCCGGAACCGGACAAAGGCGGAGATGAAAGCGCGATGAAAAATATGAATATAAATGAGAAAAAGGCGGTTGTTCAATTCGATATGAAACCCGCCGAATTAAAGGCCTATCTCGATGAATACCTGGTCAGGCAGGATGAGGCGAAGCAGGTTCTGGCCACGAAGATTTGCACGCATTTCAACCGGATCAAGCGGTTTGAACGAAATCGGAAGACGTCACAGACGGAGACGGTCGGTGAAATCAAGAACAATATTATCATGATCGGCCCGACAGGCGTCGGCAAGACCTTTCTGGTCAAACTCATTGCCGACAAAATCGGCGTACCGTTCGTCAAGGGGGATGCCACAAAGTTCAGTGAAACGGGCTATGTCGGCGGTGACGTGGAAGACCTGGTGCGGGAGTTGGTGCGGGAAGCCGGCGGCGATATTGAACTGGCCCAGTACGGCATCGTTTATCTCGACGAGGTCGATAAAATCGCCTCCTCCCGCAACCTCATTGGTCCGGATGTATCGCGAACGGGCGTTCAGCGCGCCCTCTTGAAACTCCTTGAGGAGACGGAGGTGGAGCTGAAAGTCCCCCACGATCCGATTGCACAGGTCGAAGCCTTCCAGGAGTACCAGCGGACGGGAAAACGAAAGAGGGAGAAGATCAACACCAAACATATATTGTTTGTTGTGAGCGGGGCGTTCGGTGGCCTGGATGCCATTATCCAGAAGCGACTCAATCAACAGGGGATCGGATTCGGTGCGGACGTCATATCCAAAGAGAGGCAGGAGGCGAATCTTCGGTATTTGAAGGCGGAAGATTTGATTCAGTACGGCTTCGAATCGGAATTTATCGGCCGCCTGCCGGTGACGACGGTGTTTGAATATCTGGACATCGAGGACCTCTATAAGATTCTGCGAAATCCCAAGAGTCCGGTTGTTATCCGGAAAAAACGCGACTTCAAGGCCTATGACATCGATCTGTTGTTTACGGATGACGCCCTGAGGAAAATCGCGGAAAATGCGTTCCATGAGCGAACGGGCGCCCGGGGACTGGTCAGCGCCATCGAGCGTGTCCTGATGAAATACGAACACGTCCTCCCGTCCACGGACATAAGGCAACTGCTCGTAACCACCGCTATCGTGGATGATCCGGAGGGCGAACTCGACAAAATCTTAAATGATCCCGATAATGCCGAAAGAAAAGCCGCTTTTGATGCCTTCTGGAATGAGGAAGCTGAGCATTTGAAGCAGGGATTTCGCAAAAAATTGCCTGAATGGAAAGAGACGTATGGAATTAATCTTCCGGAATCCCGCATCGGCCTCCTCGTCCGGCAGGTGATGGAACGGCAGACAAATATGGAGTTGGTGCTTGAGGAAATCCGGTCGGTCTACCTGGCCACTGAAACGTTTGCCCGGGAGTTTTCAAACCGGAACGACCTCGATCTATCCTTTGCCGACGAGGCCGTCGACTGCTTGGCGGAAAAGATCTGGCAAAAAGGGGAAGATCCTGAACATTATCTGGTGCATTTCATGACCAATTACGATCACGGCCTGAATCTGGTCCGGGAAAAGACGGGCCGGCGGCAATTCGTCATCCCGCCGGAAGGCGTGGAAAATCCCGAACTCTTTCTGAATAACCTGATCAAAAAGACATATGGCCGGGGGTAAATGATCGGCTTTGGCAACTTCATCAGGCCATTATCTAGCGCAATATCAATCTGTAGTAAATTTAGGTGCCCATGTAAAAAGGGTTGGCCGTCAGGGGCCAACCCTTTTATTAATTATGGTGCCGAAGCCGGGACTTGAACCCGGACGGGCGTAACCCACTACCCCCTCAAGATAGCGTGTCTACCAGATTCCACCACTTCGG
>JAFGLN010000011.1 GCA_016928025.1 Deltaproteobacteria bacterium | reverse complement strand
CAGAAAGAGGAAGCAGTTGCCGTTATGGATATGCAGTTAATGTTATCCAGAAAGGGGAGTGTTTCCTAGCTATGCCTGAACAAAAGCATTATTTCTGCCCCCAAAAATAGGGACCATGGCGGTCAAGGACAATTGGTCATGCCGTCTATGGGGGGGGGGCAGCTTCGGCGTGGATGAACAGAGGTTCGTCACGGAACAACTCACGGCATATTCGAAGCACGGGCAAAGGGCGATGCCCCTTTTAAATCCGCAGACAAGACTAACGAACTGGGGCGATCTATTTGAAGAAACGAAAAATGATAAAGAGAACGATAGGATTTATGCATCAAGGTGTAGAGTATGATTAATAACTTGATGGCTGGGTTTAATTCCAACGGCCACGCACATTGGTTACGCACAATTTCAACGAAATTTACGGTAGGTATTTTTTTCGGAATCATGAAAAAGTGAATCATGAAATATAACCCAAAACAAAGGAATAGAAAGGAGTGGAATCGTGCATATAATTCAAATGTTTGACCGAAGTGTTAGGAATCATCCGAGTAAATTGGCTTTTACTGGCGACGGTGGTGATTTTACTTATCGGGATGCCCAGGTCCTGACCAATAAAACCGCCCGTGCCTGTCTACGTGAAGGATTTGGTAGGGATGCAAGAGTCTCGTTAATCAGCCCGAATAACGGTAAGTCTCAGCTGGTAGTCTTGGGGGCCATGAGGGCTAACATGGTGTGGTGCAATATCAATCTACGTGATACACCGGAAAACATTGTGGATATTCTAAAGCGCGATGAAGTGAATCTTCTTTTCTATCACAGCATGGCTGGTCACATGATCCCCCTTCTACGACAGCATGTGAACTCTCTAAAAGAGGTTGTCTGCATAGATCAACCGGATAAGAACGGTGTTTTCCTTGACGAGTGGATCGAACCTGAATCGGATTCCATTCCAGATATTCCGATCAAAACCGACGATATCGGCCTGCAGGCATCTACTGGCGGAACAACCGGAAGACCTAAAATAGCAGTTGCAAACCACAGTTGGACATCATGGTCGATGATGGGATTTGCCTCGTGCTTACATTTTAACAAGCCACCCGTTTACCTTTCGGTGGCGCCGATCACACATGCCGGAGGTGTCATAACCCTGTTTACTCTGACCCAGGGTGGAACCAATGTGATGATGGCCCAACTTGACTTGGACAGCATCCTGAACGCAATACAGGAACAAAGGATATCCCTGATGTTCCTGCCACCGACATTGACTTACATGATTCTCAAACATCCCATGGCCAAGAAGATAGATTACAGTTCCCTAGAGTATTTCATATCCACGTCCGCACCTATAGCTCCTGAAAAAATTGCTGAGGTAATGGATTTGTTTGGTCCCGTCTTTGGACAGATGTACGGGCAGTCCGAATCCGGTGTACCCAATACATATATGTCGCCGCAGGATTATATGGAAGCTTTGCAAGATGAATCAAAACGCCATCGCCTTGCTTCTTGTGGAAAACAGACCCAAATTGTGGAAGCCATGGAGATTTTGGACGAAGACGATCACCCTCTCGGTCCGGGAGTAAGAGGGGAGATCGCGGTCAAAGGTCCAACGGTAATGTTGCATTATCTGAAAGACCCAGAGGCAACAGCCGAAATCCAAAGTGGCGGCTGGCACCATACCGGCGACATAGGATACCGGGATGAAGACGGTTTTTTCTACATCGTTGACCGAAAAAGGGACATGATAGTGTCCGGCGGATTTAACATTTACCCTTTTGAAATCGAGCAGGTACTGTTGGAGCATCCAAAAGTTGTAGATTGTTGTGTAATCGGCGTTCCAGATGAAAAATGGGGGGAAGCTGTAAAAGCGGTGGTAGTTAAAGTCCCGCAAGCCGAGATCACAGATGACGACCTTATGCAATACATACGTGGTAAACTGGGCGGAATGAAGACGCCAAAGTATATCGATTTTTGGGAACAATTGCCTTTAAGCCCTGCTGGTAAGGTATTGAAACGAGTCGTTCGCGAAAAATACTGGGAAGATAAGGAACGCCGAGTTGGTTAACCGGCCTGCTCACGTATAACCAGTCCATCATTTATGATAAAGTATATATTTTTGCACACTTGCATCAGGTCAATACTTCATATTCCTTATTAGTTGCATACAGTTATGGGACTCAGAAGGCATGAAATCAGTGAAACTGCAGTAAATTTGATAAAGGCTGAGGGATTGAACTCCATTAAATAATAGGGGTTGTCAAGAGCCTAAGGATTTTTTGGAATCACAAGACCGAAGCCGACGAGTCAGGCCAGAGGTGCCAATTATAAGTCGAGAGGAGAAAGCCCATGTTATTCGAAAACCTGGATAGAGCAAATTACTCGGATGATCAGCTAGCCATAGCCAATTTCATTGACAAGCTCGCCAAGAAGTTTGATCGGAATTACTGGCTAAATAAAGCAGAAAAAAAGGAGTTTCCGAAGGAAATGTGGCAGACTATCGCCGAAGATGGCTACTTCGGTCTCATTGTACCGGAGGCCTACGGCGGCACACATATGAGGATTGACGACCTGAGGATATTTCTTGAAGAGATAGCCGGAAAAGGGCTCATGACCCTTCACTTCGTGAGCTTTTTTATGGATTGCATCATGGTTATGCACGGATCCGAAGCACTAAAAAATAAATATCTTCATAGAATGGCAAAAGGAGAGTATTTCAGTTTTGCCATCACCGAGCCGGATGCCGGAACTAACACGTTTAATATTAAGACCATTTCTCGTAAAAACAAACATTCGTATCTCATTAACGGGCAAAAGGTATTCATCACAGGCGCCGGAGAGTCTAAGTCCATGGTTATAGTAACCAAAGCTGCTGCGAATGAAAGGAACAGAAAAGGGGGACTGACGTTGCTAATGGTTGATACAAATAGTAACGGCATCACATTAAACGATCAGCAAGTAGAAATTGTCAGTCCAGATAGGCAATATACGATCTTTTTTGATGAAGTTGAAGTTCCAGAGGAGAATTTAATAGGGGAAGAGGGGAAGGGCTTTTCATACCTGCTCTCCGGCTTAAACCTGGAACGGGTCATGGTCTCCTCGCTTGCCTTGGGGATGGGGAAATATGTTCTACAGAAAGCGGTCGAGTATGCCCGTCAGAGAAATGTTTTCGGCGTACCGATCGGGGCTCACCAAGCGGTGCAACACTCTCTGACACGTGCCTTTGTCGATCTTCAGACTGCCACCTTGGTGAACAAGAAGGCGGCTGTCGCAATCGATGAATCCCCAAATTCACCCCAGGCAGGCCTATATGCGAATGTGGCCAAGCTCTGCTCCAGCGAAGCAGCATTTAGGGCGTGTGACGCAGCTTTACAGACACACGGCGGTTATGGTTTTTCCAAAGAGTACGACATAATCAATTTTGTAAATTCCATTCGGCTCTTGAGAATTGCTCCTGTAAATAATGAGATGATCCTAAATCATGTAGGAGAACATTTCCTAAGCCTGCCCCGTAGCTATTGAAATCTTATATTGCGGCCGGGAACACCACTTCAGCAATGCCCATTCCCGCTTGGCGCTTTTGGTTGGCGTTGGGATAACTCGGCTCGGCCGTGCATTTGGGGCTTCTTGCAAGTGGGGGCGGATTGGAGGCATAAATGACGTTGCCGTTAGAGGACATTCGTGTGATCGATTCGGCCAATCAATATCCCGGGCCTTATTGTACCATGCTCCTTGGAGATTTGGGCGCAGAAATCATAAAAGTGGAGAGGCCCGGGCTCGGAGATCCAGCCAGGATTCTTCCCTGGTTCTTTGGAAGCATCAATCGCAATAAGAAGAGCCTGACTCTGGATCTCAAGAAAAAGGAATCCGGGGATATCCTCCGCAGGCTAGTAGAAAAGTCCGATGTCCTCACAGAGGGATTCCGGCCCGGGGTTGCAGGAAAAATCGGCCTAGACTGGGAGGCGTTACAGAAGATCAATCCCAGACTCATCTATTGTTCTATTTCTGGATACGGCCAGGAAGGCCCGTACCGGAATATGCCGGGTCATGACCTGAACTACATGGCAATGTCGGGTATGCTGGGATGTTTTAGAGATATGGAAGGCAATTTGGTGAAGCCTGGAATCGCGATCGGTGATCTTTCTTCTGGAATGTTCGCGGCCATCGGCATCATGGCGGCGCTGGCGGCGCGGGAGAAAACGAATCGCGGCCAGTTCGTGGATGTCTCCATGTTCGATGGGCTTGTCTCGTGGATGAGCACAATCTTAGGTAAACACTTCGCGAAGGCCCCTTTTTACGTTTTTGACGACCCAGGATACGGCATCTTCAGGGCGTCCGACGGAAAGTCCTTTACGCTGGGCATTGCGCACGAAAACTGGTTCTGGGAGCGGCTGTGCGATGTCACAGGACTTAAAGAATTTCGGGGGCTCGATGCCACGGAGAGGAGAGTGCGGTGGGATGAACTGACTGCCGAGCTTCGCCAGGTCTTCGCTTGCAAGCCGCGGAAGGAGTGGATCCTGGCTCTTTTGGAGGCTGATGTGCCAGTCGCCCCGGTGAAAGCTGTGGAAGAGGTCGCTATGGATCCCCATGTAGCTTTTAGGGAGATGATCCAGGCGAAATCCTGGAAGTCCAGTGAGGTGCGTTTTCAAGTGAACTTCCCGATTAAGCTATTCGATACACCAGCCGAACTCCGCTTGGCCCCTCCGGAATTGGGAGAACACAACTGTGAAATCCTTAAATGGTTGGGATACTTACCGGAGGAGATCGAAAAATTTGCAAAGAACCGGGTTATCTGAAGTCCTGAGCGCCCACCTTGTCGAGGTCTCCAAACCTTTGTAAAAGTTCGGAAACGGTCTGAATCCGCCGTGCGCTGATCTTCTTCTGGGTCTCTATCGGCTGTTTTTCAGCGAACACCTTCTTCCAATGGTT
>JAFGLN010000124.1 GCA_016928025.1 Deltaproteobacteria bacterium | reverse complement strand
TGCAGAAGCTTGCCGCAGGTATGCCAGTTGTTCGCGTAATTGTACTTGGCAATATTGGTGATCGTCCTATTGGGAATAGGAATGTCGCCGTATATCTCGTAATCCAGACAGGATGCCTTGGACAGCGATTTGAGCGTCTGAAGCTGAATAACGAGGTCCGTAATTTGCTCTCGTACATGCGAGACCCTCTCGATACCATTGTACTCGGCCATGGCTTGAGCGGCACCCACAATCAATTCCAGTAGGGGAATGTGGTAACTGCAACCCGTATGACGATGAAGTGTGGCGAAACTATAGACCAGCGGCATGGCAAACTGCCACTCGCCGGCGAGGAAGACCCTTTCCCAGGGTACCAGCACATCGTCAAAGACGATCATTGAATCGGTGTGCATTCTGAGCGGCGCGTCAACGGGGAAAAAATCGTCCCCCAGTCTGTAATGGAAGGGATGACCGATCTGCGTAATCCCTTTTGTGTTGGCCGGAATGGCGAAGGAGACCGCGTAATCCGCGTCAGCCTCGGCCATATTGCGGCAGGGCATGACCAACAACTCATTGAAGTACGCGGCGGCGGTGATATGAACCTTCGCGCCTCTGACGACAATGCCGTCCTTGTTTCTGTCGACGATTCTTACATAATAATCCGGATGGGCCTGCTTGGGGTCGGACGGGCGAAGCACTCTGTTGCCTTTCACGTCGCTCATGGCACCGGCCATACTGAGATCATTCTTTTGCAGGTAGGCACGAAAATTTTCGGCCCGCTCCACATATTCCTGATTGCCCATCATTTTAGCCGTCATGCTGACAGCGTTCATGGAATCGGCACCGATATCCTTCGTAAAAGGCACGATACCCTGATTCAACCTTGTTCCCATGACCATGAGTTCATGCCGTTTCAGCAAATCTTCACTGTTTTTGGGCGTGTAGTAATATCTGCTGATCGGCTCTCCTGTTTTTTCGTCGGTAACGACCGCAAGGTCCCTGTATTCCGGCATTTCCGCCATTTCATAATCAAACGCCGACGTGTCGACACAGACTTTAAAGGCCGGATGGGTCGTCACATCTTCTATTTTTTGTCCTTCCAGATAAACAACCCTGCCGTCCTTTAAACTATTCCGATATTCTTCCGCTGTTTTGAGTCCCATATGCCTACCCCTCCTTTATAAAATTATTTTACGCCCGTAGGTATGGTATAAAATAGCGGAGTGGATGTCAACAACCATCGCAATTACAAGTAAATAGTCAACGTCAGGGGAGAGGAGGATAAAAAAGCCATCGGGGGGATCATTTTCGAGGCCGGTTTAATCAAGATAGACAGCTTAGCGTTTTGATCTCACATCATTGCGATATGAGCTTTTCTTATCGTCCCCCATAAAGGTTTAACTGTTAAATTTGACGGATTGCCGAGTGTGAATGTGTTACGGCAGTTGAACTTTACAAGATTCATTTCAAAAATCAGGTCATCATCTGTCAATAAACGTCCGAGGTCTTCCATCTTACAATCTGTCTGGAACAGATCCTATTACTCCAGCCGATGTAGCCTAAAATACTTCTGACCACCCGTCTCTTAATTTTTTTACCGCGTCCACGATAATGGGAACGGCTTCTTGGATTTCTATCTCCGTAGTCATACGCCCTGTCGAAAATCTTAGAGTCCCGCCAGCCCATTCAAGCGGTACATTCATGGCTTTGAGTACATGGGAAACATCAACAGTATCGGAATGGCAGGCGGCCCCGGCGGAAGCGGCGATGTCGAGGCCGATCTCTTCCAGAATGCGGTTGGCCGCGAGGCCCTTGAAAGACAAATTCAGCGTGTTGGGTAAGCACTGGTCAGGATGCCCGTTCATCCGGATATCGGTTAGATGTTCCATGATGCCTGAAGCCAGCAGTCGGGTCAAACGTCGCATTTTTTCCTGCTGAATCTCAAAATCCCGGTTGATCAGTTCACAGGCCTTCCCCAGGCCCACTATCGCCATGATATTTTCCGTCCCTCCACGGAACCCCATTTCCTGTCCCGCGCCATGGCAGAATTTATCCAGGACCGTACCGGCTTTCACAAAAAGAGCCCCAATTCCTTTCGGCGCATAAACCTTGTGTCCGGCCACCGAAAGCAGGTCAACGCCCAGAACCTTTGTATCCGTTTCGATTTTCCCGACAGACTGGGCCGCGTCGGTATGGAAGATGATATTGTGCGCTTTCGCAATCTCCGCGATTTCGGCAATGGGCTGGATGGTGCCGACTTCATTGTTGGCATGCATAACGGAGATCAGGATGGTCTCAGGACGAATAGCTGCTTCAAGAGTTTGAGGGTCGACTCGGCCATAAGCATCCACAGGAAGATAGGTGGTTTCAAAACCCCATTGTTCAAGGTATCGGCAGGCTTCAAGCACGGCGGGGTGTTCAACCGTGCTGGTGATGATATGATTTCCAACGCCTCTGTTAGCCCAGGCGACACCTTTGATAGCATGGTTGTTGGATTCTGTCCCGCCGCTGGTAAAGATAATTTCTCGGGATTCGCAGTTGAGCAGCTCCGCAACCTGCCTGCGGGCGTTTTCCAAGGAGCGCCTAGGCGCCATGCCGTACCAATGCGTACTTGAAGGATTGCCGAATTCCTTTTCCAGGTAAACCCGCATGGGTTCCATGACTTCCGGATGGATGGGTGTGGTACCGTTATAATCCAAGTAAATCGGGCGGTTCATCAACGACCTCGCGCACGGCTGCGATATCTAAATGATCATTTACAACACAGAAAAATAAAAAACAATGCCTAATCAAATGTGGTTATACGCAAATCATCATCAAGACAGGCCAGTTTGTCAAATCAAACCGAAACTCAGTAAATTTGCCTTGACAGGACCTCTTGTCTTGTGAAACAAGATGTGGCCTTGAATATATGTTTATTCAAAATTTAAAGTTCGTCTTAAAAAAAGTGAAATCAGTGAATAAACGAGTTGCCCACATGAGATAGTAGACTGGGTTAAGGGACCGGGAATCTAACACAACCGTTTAGGACTTGTACCTTAATGATTTCAGTGACTGCTCATGAATTTCTCACTTATATCGTATGTTGCTTCTTTCCTTATAGACAGCACCACTAATCCGCATGGCTGCGGTTAAACGATTAAATGCAGCTTTTTATCTCGCCTAAATTTCGCTTCAAAAATGTCCGGCGTCCGTTGATCCTTTTGTCTTGTTGCTGTTGAATGCTGTTATCGCCGGATGAGATTCGATTCACTGTTAGTATGAAAAGATGCAGAGTCTTTATTTTTAAACCTGATCGATGCAAGGCAAGGCTATCCCGCATTGGAGCGGGATAGCCTTTAAATCCCGTCCGTGAGGATTGGGGGCCGTAATTTTTCGTCATTGACGATTTACAAAGGAGGAAAGTTAGGTAATGAGAAAAACGAAAGGATGGTTTGTTTGTTTGTTTGCGTTGGTTTTTTTTATGGGAATGGTTACCGCCGGCTTTGCGGCAAAGCAAGAGGCGGCACCGGAGACACAAGATACCAAAACTTATTTCGGCCATCATGTTGACGGCCTGGAGCCCGTCACGATAATTTATAACAGCGATTCCCCGAACAACACGGGGGGCGATGCTTCCGCTATGAATTTTAAAGCCCTTGTGGAGGCGGAAAGCAAAGGGAAGATCAAGATCGATTTGCACCGTTTCGGATCGCTTTATAAACAGCTCGATATACCGAGGACCCTTCCTATTGGCACGATTCATTTCGGGAATATCAACAAAGGCCTTCTCATGTCCCGCGAGACCGGTTACGGCCCCTGGATTATCGCTTATATCTGGAAGAGCCCGGAGCATTTATTGTCCGTAGTGACCAGCCCTGAATGGTATGAGATGGAGAATGAGCTCGCCAAGGGGAAATGGAATTTGAAACCCCTTGTCAATACAACCATCGGGAACTGGGACTATTGGTCCAAAACACCCATGAATTCCCTGAAGGACTTCGGCGGCAAGAAGGTCTGGACCTATGGCGAACTTGCCAGTGCCTATATCGGGGCCTGGGGCGGGACACCCGTTATGAAGTCCACGGGTGAAATGTATATGGCCTATTACAAGGGTACCCTTAATGTAATCAGCTTTACCGTTGCCGGTTATCTCTCCTATAAGTTCTTTGATGCAGGCAAATACTGGCTCCATATGCCGACCTATCCGCCGGGCGCCGTCGGCATGCATTATAATCAGGACTATATGAATCTGGATAAATGGAAGTCACTGCCCACAGCCTATAAAAAGATTATTCTCGACGCCCTGGATCTCCTGACTTGGTGGGGCACGTGGGAAGGCATCCAGATGGAAAAACTGGCTGCCCACCGTTTGATCAATCAGCACGGGGTCGTCGATTGTGGTATTTCCACCAATTACCCGGAGGAATATGAAAAAATTAAAAAAGCCGCCGTTGAGGCCGGCAAAAAATACGTGTTTAAACGGGGTGTGACACAGCAGCAGTGGGATAATGCTCAAGCCATATTGGAGAAGTATGCGGATCCGAAGTACAACTCAAAATACAGTTGGTATTTCAAGCAGGCCTGGGCCGGCGCGGATCAACGTTTGAAGGATGTTGAGAAAAAGATAAAAGCAGGACAAAGCTGGGATGAGGCCTGCGGTGTTTATGAAGCCAAGCATCGTGTCAATCAAACGGCCGAAGAAATTAAAGCAAGATGTCTTTCCGTTCCTCGCATAAAGTGGAATTGGAACTATGAAACGAGGCTCCAATAAAAGATAATAAAAAGAGGGACAGATTGAAATCTGTCCCTCTTTTTTCGTTTCGCTTCAATCAATCCAATTTGTCAATCCGAATGAAATCGTCGACCCAGCCAAAAGCATCCACAGGGAAATAGCTGATTTCAAATAAAAGTTTGTGAAACGAAATTTGTGAAACATTCACACTCAAAATAATTAAGGACTCTCGCAATTTTATAACGAATGGCAATGAATCTGATATTTTGCCATTAAAATCCACTTGACACATAAATTTTCCCTACATATACTCCATGCAAGAGAAAGAAGGTTCGTATCAAGTTTTTTTCAATATATTGTTTTTAACAATAAGTTTTTTCATAATGCATGCCGACTGTATAAAAGATTTTCTTGCCGGACGAAAACAAAAAAATATTTTTACATAAAAAAGTCTTTAACTAAGAATTTGCGGCATTCGCCATGTCTATCAGAGAATATGTTCATATTGAACCCGAACAGGAAAACAGGGCCATCGCTGGATATTACGAGGTGGAAGAAGAGCTGCTGATTCCTGTCAATAATCAAGAGGTTCTTTGCATCCTGGGATACGTCTGTTGGGACAATAGTTGTTGCGGGAGCGGAGGTTGCCGGTATGTGAGTGTGCCGGGCTATATCGTTGATTATAAAAAAGCAATCGACAAAAAAGGCCGTCCTGTTTCTAGAGTCCGGAAGATCACCAAAAGTGAGGAACAAAAAGAGATTAAAGACATTCTCCGAAAAAAGATCAGAAACCTCCAGATCATCGATATCTAGAAACCTGACGCTTTTGATAACTGAGTTGGCGCTGAAACAATCGTCATTAATCATTAACCTATTTAGTTTAAAGAGCGAAGAAAAGGAGGAAAAATGGCAGGAATTGTATCTTATGGGGCATATGTTCCTTACTACAGGTTGCCCCGCGCCGTCATTGCCGACATGTGGGGAGGTCGGGGACGCGGGGAAAAAGCGGTGGCCGGCTTTGATGAAGACCCCATCACGATGTCCGTCGCCGCGGGGCTGGATTGTCTCAAAGGGATCGATCCCAGGACAGTCGATGCTCTGTTTCTGGCTACCACATGCTCACCCTATAAGGAAAGGCAGAACGCCACGATCGCCGCAACGGCACTCGATATTAAAAGGAATGCCCGGAACGCCGATTTTGCCAATTGCCTGCGGGCCGGCACATCCGCACTGATGTCCGCGGATGACGCGATCAAGGCCGGATCCTTGGGACAGGTGCTGGTGACGGCCGCTGATATGCGGCTGGGAGGCGCGGCCGGTGAGGATGAGCAGGCCTTTGGTGACGGTGCGGCGGCCATTCTTTTCGGCCATGACAATGTGGCCGTAGAGATTGAAGGCAGCTACACCATCTCAGAGGATCTGGCCGATTACTGGCGGGCCCAGGATGATACTTTCGTCCGGCACTGGGAAGACCGTTTTGGGCGTGAAGAGGGTTATATGAAGATCCCTCAAGAGGCCGCAAACGGGGTCTTGAAAAAACTGGGGCTGGAGTTGAAAGATATCGCCAAAGTTTGCCTGACGGGGGCAAATGCCCGCACCCATGCGGCCCTGTGCCGTAAAATGAAATTGACTCCCGAGCAGACTCAGGATACCTATCTCGATAACATCGGCAACACCGGTACGGCCCAGTCTCTAATGATGCTGGTCGGAGCCCTGGAGGAAGCCAAACCCGGCGACAGGATCCTGCTGATCAGCTGGGGAAACGGAAGTGACGCGATCGTGTTTAAGGTCACGGACCAGATAGAGAATATCAAAAATAAACGCGGCATTAAAGGTCACTTACAAATTAAAAAGATTCTAAACAGCTATGGGCGGTATCTCCGCTGGAGGGAAATGGTCTCGATGGCACCCCCCGCCAGACCCCCGGCGGGTGCGGCTTCTATGTCGGCCCAATGGCGAGAGCATGCTACCGCTCTACCGTTGTATGGCGTCAAGTGCAAAAAATGCGGAACACCGCAGCTATATCTCAGCCATTCTTCAACCCGCGCCCATGTCTGCCTGGAATGCCATGCCAAAGACGAATTCGAACCCTATCGCTTCGCCGATAAACAGGGAACGGTAACGAGCTTCAGTCATGACTTTCTGGCGGGCGGCATTGATCCGCCGACCACAGCGGCGGTTATTGATTTTGACGGCGGCGGCAGAGGCCAGTTCAACATGGTCGACCGCGAGCAGGATGAGTGTAAAGTGGGCATGAAGGTGGAAATGACTTTCAGAAAAATGCGTTACACCCTGGGTGCCCATACGTATTTTTGGAAATGTAAACCCGTCCGGGATTAACCTTTTTAAAGACAAGGAGGGCATAAAATGCCGGGAAGTATTAGAGACAGAGTTGCCATTTTAGGGATGGGCTGTACGAGGTTCGGTGAACGCTGGGATGCCAGCGCCGCTGATCTTCTGGTTGATTCCGCTTATAAGGCCTTTGAAGACGCGGGCATCGGCCCGGAGGAAATTCAGGCGGCCTGGCTGGGAACGACAACCGGAAGCACAGGCATGGTCCTGTCCGAACCTTTACGGCTCCCTTATTTACCCATTACCAGATGTGAAAATGCCTGCGCCACGGCTTCAGACGCTTTTAGAAACGCCTGCTACGCCGTGGCCGCCGGTATCTATGACATGGTTCTGGCCATCGGCGTGGACAAATTCAAAGACAGCGGGATCAGCGGTCTGGGAGATGGTGGCTCTCCGGGTCCGAGTCACGCTATGGTGGCGGAAAGCACACCACCGAGGCAATTTGCCATGCTGGCCACGACTTATTTCAACCGTTACGGCTTGAGCTATGAGGAGGGCAAACACATGATTGGCCGGGTCTCGTGGAAGAGCCATCAGAACGGGGTCCGCAACAAAAACGCCCATTTCCAGCAGCCAGTGGATCTCGATACCATCATCAATGCACCCATGGTGGCTTGGCCTTTGGGGTTGTACGACTGCTGCGGAGTGAGTGATGGATCGGCGGCGGCTATTATCACCACACCGGAAATCGCCAAAGCCAGGAAAAAAGATCCCGTTTTCGTCAAGGCTTTGCAGATTGCCATGGCCCCGCGTGACGGAAACTTCAATACCAATTTTGATTTCCTTCATGTCGAAGCAACGGTCCGCGCTGCGGAAAGGGCCTATGAAGAAGCCGGTATCAAAAACCCCCGTGAAGAGATCAGCATGGCGGAAGTCCATGACTGTTTTTCCATTACGGAGGCCGTAACCATGGAGGATCTGCGTTTCAGCCCCCGGGGCAAGGTGCGGGATGATATTGAAAACGGTTTCTTTGACCTGGATGGAAAACTGCCTGTTCAGGTGGACGGAGGCCTCAAGTGTTTCGGGCATCCCATTGGAGCCAGCGGACTGCGCATGCTCTATGAGATGTACCTCCAACTCCAGGGAAGGGCCGATGAACTGCTCAATCCGGGTTATCCATCGCGGCAGCTTCCCAATCCTAAACTGGGCCTGACGCACAATCTGGGTGGAAGTCCTGACGGCTGTGCCATCTTCGTGGGCATCGTCGGCCTTGAAGGGGCATAAAAAGTAGAAGATATTTAATTCTAAATCAGGGACCGGTATCGGTCAATGTGATCGATCCGGTCCTTTTATTGGAATTATTTGAAGCGTCCGGAGGAAATCGTCGAGAAACAAAATGATTACCGCATAAAACAATACCTTTCCGGAAAGTACCTATAATCGCCTGAACAGGTTTAGGGAAAACCGGTGTCGTCCTCGGGCCGCTTCCATGACCGCTTATCGCGCCCCCAGATCTTCGAGGTGCGCTCGGTGATAAACGCCAGGGGCAAATCGGTAAAGTGGCCGAAGTGCTCCAGGTACTCGATGTAGGGACCGCCATCCAGAGCCCTGCCCGGCAGCATGGCGTCGTTTCGCCCGTCAAATTCCACGACCGGTACCCCGATCCGCTTGCAGAGGGCCGTATCAAAGGTAGCGGCCGCCGAGACCCAATGGTCGTCCAGCAAAAACTGGTTGTAGCCGTGGCCGGGAAACTCATTGCGGCCTAGGCGGGCCTTAAGGCTTTTCGGGATACGATGATTGCGAATCCCTGCCAGGGCTAGGCGCGAGGGGATCCCGGCGGAACGGGCCAAAGCGCAGAGCAACACGGCTTTTTGCACACAGTAGCCTTTTCCCGCCTCCAGCACGAAACTCGCCCGGAAGTCATCGGGATGCATCGAAATCATGAACAGGTTGTAAGGGATCTGATCGCGAACGAAGGTGAACAGGCGCAACGCCTTGTCGCGCGCGGATTGACAATCTCCGGCCAGTTCATCGGCCTTGGCCCGGATCAGCGGGTGATCGGCCTCAATGGCCGCCGTAGCTTTCAGATATTCTTCCAACAGGCATACCTCCAAATGATGATCGACGGGAGTTTCGCTATACGCAGCCGGAGTATAGGGATAACGGTCCCCGGTGTCAATGTCATCTTGACCTTAATAATTCTGAGCGTTACATCCATCAGGATTTCTCATCTCGTTTCAGTGGAATTCGAAATGACAATATGTCAGCGAATTAATGAATTATTGTACTAAGGCGTTTCCTCCTTCCGCAAACAGCGGACGATCAATTCCGCTATATCGACAATCTCCAACCGCTTCTCCGGATTTTCCGCCTTCCCGGCGTCATCCAGCATCTTGGCGCACTGGGGACAACAAACAGCAAGGACATCCGCACCAGCCTCCCGGGCCTGGGCTATTCGGATGCGCGCGGAACTGTCCTTTCCGCCCCCCAGGATGTCGGTAAAGAAATTTCCGCCGCCGCCACCGCAACACAGGGCGTTGCCGCGATTCGCATCCATTTCGGCCAGGGTGATCCCGGGCAGGGCAGCCAGGATTTGGCGGGGTGCTTCATAGATGCCGTTGTGACGGCCGAGGTAGCAGGGATCGTGATAGGCGACGGCCGTCGGGTATACTTTCAGTAACGGACGCAGAACATCAATTTTCTCAGCCAGGATTTGCGTGTAGTGATAAACCTCCCAGTCGGCCCCGAGCTTCCTGTATTCCTTCGTGAAGGCATTGTAGGCGTGGGGGTCGAGCGCCACAATTTTCTTGACGCCCCGGGCCTGAAAAAGCGCCATATTCTTTTTGGCCAGCTCTTCGAACAGCCAGGTTTCTCCCATCGCCCGCGCTTCGTTGCCGTCGCATAGTTCCGCCGGGCCGAGAATCCCGAAAGAGACGCCGGCCTGATTCAGCACACGGGCGACAGCCCGGGCGATTTTCCGCCCCCGCTCGTCGTACGAGCCGACGCAGCCAATATACAGAAGATACTCGTGCCTGTCATACGTGGGAACGGATAAACCGCGGGCCCAGTCGCCGCGCATTTCCGCCGGCTCTTTATAGGGGTTTCCATGGACCCGAAGGGCCTTGAAATAATCCCGCACAGCGGGCGGTAACGTCCCCGCTTCAACGACGGCCTCGCGGGCGGCGATGAACATATTGACAAGGTCCTCATTGAAGGGAAAGATGCAGTGCTTGACGCAATTCGCGCACAAGGTGCAGGAATAAAGGATCTGCTCAAACCGTTCGCTGGTTCCCACGTCGCCGCCCAGCCAAGCCCGCGTGAGCCACAGCCGCCCCCCGGGCGAGAAGGATTCAAACCGGTATTTCATATGGGGCGGGCAGTTGAAGTCATCATAGTCATCCGTCAGTTTGCAGTACCCGCATCGGAAACAACGGTGCAGAAGGTCTTCGAATTTCATTGCGGCAACTCCCAGTTTCCGGGATTCATGACCCCCTTGGGGTCCATGGCCCTCTTGATCTTTTCGATGAGACGCGCCGTGTTGGGATCCATCTTTTTCATGACCAGTCTCTGCGCTTCCGCCTCCCCCTTCCAGATCATCCCGCCGATGTCGAGGGTAAACCGGTTCGATTCGTCCACTGCCTGCCTCGCCGCTTGGATGTCGGCCTCATCCGCCCGGTTGAAGGAATAATTGAACCCGAACATGATGCTGTGACAGGTCAGGACCTGATGGACATAGGAGGCAATCATGCCGTGGGCGTGGGCGATCTCGATCCCTTTGCGCCAGGCGGCGGGAACTTTGTTGAAGGGGAGGATGGCCGCCGAATACTGGAATCCGCCCCCCTTTCTGAAATCAGCGGCCACGGCAGCCTTGGGCGGCACATCGAGAAAGCGCGTCCGCAGGGCCGGATGCAGGTCATCGACCGGTTTGACCGTTTTCCCGCCGCCGATTTTACCGGCCACTTCCCGATAAATCCGTTTTTTCATGGCCAGCTCTTCTTTAAAATGGGCGGAGAGAATCACGACATAGAAGATGTGATTCATCCAGTCGGGTTTTTCCTGCGTGATTAGAAAAAAGTCTTCCAGAAGATCGAGTTGGGTCAACTCAAAGATGACCTCGGGAATCGCGTCGACGTCGTCGGAGGAAAAGACGACGACATTGCGGTATTGAGGCCGCGGGTAGAGCTTCAGGGAAAGTTTGGTGACCACGCCCGTCGTGCCGAACCAGCCGATGAACAGGCCGGGCAGATCGGGGATCGGCCCGCGGGTGTACCAGGAGCCGGTCACCGCCGCGGATCCCAGCTTGCAGATTTCGCCCGTCGCCAGAACGACTTCCATCCCGTTGACCATGTCGGAATTGAGGCCGTAGCGCGGGGTGAGGTGGCCGTGCCCCTGGATGAGGGCGTTGCCCGTGACCGTCACCGTCGGGGGCGCTTCCGGCGTGGAATGCTGAAGCCGGGGGTGGTGTTTTTTCAGGTAGGACCGGAGGGCGGCCTGCGAAACGCCCGCTTCGATGAGGGCATAGCGGCTGATCTCATTGACTTCGAGGATCCTGTCCATCCGCTTCATGTCCATGACGATTCCCCCTTTTTGGGGAACGACCAGCGCCGACAGGGTGAAGCCGCCCCCCAGGGGCGTGACGGAAATGCCTTCTCTGTTGGCCAGAATGAGAATGCGTTGTACCTCTTCCACGGAACCGGGCATTACCACGAAGTCCACCCGCCGGGGCGGCTGAGCCCCCGAATCACGGGAGTAGATGTACTGCTCTTCCTGCTGGCGGGAAACGTAATCGCTCCCCGTTATGTCACACAGCGATTCATAGATATCCATAGCCACTCCTTTTGCTGACATACGCATGTCCGCCCTGTTTTTACGGGACGCCCTTTCAAACGAACGCAGCGTAATACGGGGAAAAGTCACTGTCAATAGGTCCGATGAAAAAAATGAAAAAGTCCCAATATGACAATTTCGGACGATCAGCTTGATGATATATCCGTCCTCACAGCTTTCCGCCTTCACACTTTATGTTGTTGATGCGATTGATATCAAGATGATTTATTCGATTCCAACGATTCAGGCATGAAAAATAATGAACGCGGTTCCTCCGGTTAATGCATACCTCCTCAACAATGGATGGCCGTAATGGAAAAATAAAGGCTTAAAAAAAGCAAGCGGTTGATATATCCGGCGGGACCAACAACAGCGAAATAAAATTTACATTTTCTATGTGTTTTTCATAATTACCGTCGACAGGCCTCCTTCCTGAATTTCATAGATCTGTCTCACGAGGATTTATGCATTCTTTCAATTCGTCATTATCATTTTTATCAAGATTCTTAATATTTCTAAGACAAATACATCCAATCATAATGGCTTAAAAATATGAAGAATCTTTTAGACGTGTGCAACAGGTTCAGCTAAATGATACTATAAGGTGAAATTTTTGCTTCGTCGCAGTTTACCAAAAACAGTCTGAAATTGTTGAGTTTAAAATTGTCCCCATGACATCTATCGGGATAGGTTAAATCGTTAGACAATCCATTTGCGTTTAATATTCCAGAGACTGACGGCAAAAAGAATGACGGCGAAGACCCCGAGAATGGATAAGCTCAGGGCATAGGGCATAGGGTGGACATTTTGTACGGCCCCGTGCAGAATGTCAGCCCCATACGTCAGGGGCAGAATATAAGACAGGGGCTGAAGAATCAAAGGTAGTTTTTCAATGGGGAAAAATAGGCCGCAAAGAAAGATCATGGGGAAACGGAAGAAGTTTGAGAACGTCTGGGCCTCGAACACTTCACTGACTGAAACGGCGATAAAAAAACCCAGAAGGGACGGCCGCATTCTTCGAGCTTCGGCAATATCGATGTTCTGATCTTCCATAAAACGGACCAGCGGGCCAACCTGTATGGATTTATCGGCTTCAATCCGAATTAGAGTCGGCGTGATGATTTCGAACGTCAGTGCGGGAAATGCGGCACTCAGCTTTTCCTGAATGCCGCCAGCGGGTTTTGTGATGGCCAACTCCATGACGTGCCTGTCATGAAGCGGCTCAACAAGGGCCTCAACGGTGTCGATCCGCACGATCCGGCCGTCAACAATAAAAGCAATACGGTCACAAAGCCGCTCTGCTTATTCGATATAATGGGTTGTCAAGAAAATAATGGTGCCCGCCTCAGATCTCCAATGAGGCGGCGAATCTGCCTGGCGCTGTTAACATCGATGCCCGTCGTTGGCTCATCAAGGAAAAGGCTTTGGGGTTGATGTATAATTCCGGCCGCAATGGTTAGCTTGCGCTTCATGCCTTTCGAATAACCGCCGAATTTTCGGTTAGCCGCTTCGTTAAGGTCCAAGAACTTCAGCAGTTTCTTGGCACGATTAATTCTCTCCGCCTTACCCAAGCCATAGAGAGCGGCGCAAAAGGAAAGGTTGTCGAAACCGGTAAGTTCTGGGTAAAGGTTGCTTTCATCGGGAACAATACCAAACAGGCTTTGGGTATCCCTCCCGTTCCCAGTGCAGGCGATACCCGCAATGTTTATTCGTCCGGCATCAGGACGGGCTAATCCCGTCAGTATATTGATGGTTGTTGTTTTGCCGGCACCGTTGGGTCCCAGAAAACCGAAAATTTCTCCTTCTCGAACGCTGAAGGAAACGTTGTCGACTGCCTGAACATCGCCGAATCGTTTGGATAGCCGTTCCACTTCAATCATATTCAGCCGCTAAATGCCGGACTCAGCCCGGTGAAGCTTGTGTTTAAAATCCGCTAACTTGATTCCTTCTTTAATAGGTACGTTTGCACGGAAATTTATTAATAATCAGCCAGGTATATTTATCTTCGGCGTTCAAGGAGAAACATGAACAGCTGCCATTTTTCTAATCGTTATTCTCCCATGGAGTCGATACCGGCTTAATATCAAGTATCGGTGTACTATTTAGCATATCAATCCCTTTAGCATGAATGGTCGTGCCCTCAACCCCAATGACCTTAAGAACCGACAGTCCGATGGGATTGGGACAAAAGGGAGAATGTGTAAAAAATACTCCCACTTAACGATCATGAATAGGGGGTTTAATTCTCATAAATTTCTCCGAAAATTCGGGACTCTTATGAAAATGGAAGAGAACAAAGATCTCCTGACCGGCCCCTATCCCCAGTATGCGGTCTTGATAAGTCCCGTCCATGATTAAGTCTCCTTCCAGATCCGATACCTTCCAGTTTCGGGGAATTTCTTTCGCATCATGCGACACATAGCCAATCGGTTTCATCGCTATCTTCATTTGATTTCTCCTTGCATGACTTCATAGTTGTCCTTATTCTGAACCTTGCCTAATTACTCCTATTCTGATGGCCATGTAAGTTTTTCCAGGCAAAGATACTTCAAATATGGACATGGGAGACGACCAATGCCACGATAAAGGCGAATACAACCCTCTATTTCACTCCTTGAATAGATAACAACACACAAGCCATCACCAGTCATTTCGGACTGGAACACGGCATGCAACGTCTGCTAAAATCGAATCCTCGGCCACCTGCCTTTTAATCCATTCACTTTTGACGCTGACCTGAGACAGCCCGATCCTACTGAAAATACGGGACAATATCTTAAGCCTATGTAGTGAAGGGGGGAAGTGTCATATTCTTTCTTTTTTCCCTTTACAGGGATGACCTTTGGCGGTCCCCTGGCATTCCCTAATCTGTTCAGGGGTGCATTCACTTGGCTTACTTTTCAATTTTTCCGGGCACTGGCAGTTCTCTTTACACATGTACTTTACCTCCATTCAAATAAGTATAAACTTAAATGAATAAAAATGCACTTATAAATATTTGTCAATGCTTAAATGAATATTTTTTTTAAATTATTGCCGGCAAAGAATGATGTTATTTGGAATGTTTTCGAAAGGCCCGCCAATAGTGGTCAATGGGGGAAAATATAATCCATTTGATACAACTGATTACCTATATTATTTAAGAATTATTTGTAAAAACGGAACGGAAACAAATAATGATTGCTCATGGATAATAAAGAACGGCAATTCCTTATCCCGGTTTTTTCTTTATTTCCGTAATAAGTTCACAGTAACCATCACCACAGTCATGTGTCGTTTGCTGGGCCATATCAACCAATGCGTTTGCCATTTCTTTCAAGATTTCTCTTTCAACAATATAATGGGTCCAATAACCGCGTTTTTCACCCTTTACCAGGCCAGCCTTTCGTAAAACCTGCAGGTGTTGAGAAATAGCCGGCTTGGATATCCCTAAATGCTGGGCCAGCGCACCCACGCAAAGGTTATGACCCAAAAGGAGTTTTATAATCTTAAAACGTTGGGGATCCCCCAGAATTTTTAATTTTTGTTCAATATTTTCCATAATGTTCCAGGATATATTTAAGTACCCTTTTATTTAAATAAGTAGATAATTTAAATAAATTTGTCAATAAAGAATATTTTCTCAATATCCGGGGGCATTAAATATTATAATAAATTTCTTTTGTTGTAGAAGCGGCTAATATCATGTGTAGGTCTTCAAAGAGGGGACATTACAAATATGAAGAGAGAAGAAACCGCCTGTAATGTTTTCAAGGGGCTCTACCACCGCCATGTAGCTGCGACCGAGCAGGTCATTGACAGGAAGCCGAAAATCAGCTTGGAGTAACGCTGCGCAAGTGCCTCCCATAACCGGTACCTTCCATATTCAGCTGATGCGCGCATCACGTGCTGACGGGCAGCACGCTGGATCTGAAAGCCGCAGCCGGCTACTGGCGCACCGACACGCGTCTCGAATATCATCACGACGCATCGACAATTCATAAAAAAACCACCGAAGGCAATACCGTCGCGACCCTGCTGTAAAAACAGCGCCTGGTTTTGTCCGCCGCCGATAAAGTTCTCGTGACCTTCGGTCCGGATGAAGGCCGCATTACCGAGCCGGATCAGGGGCTGATCATTGCATCAGCATCGATCATCGCCCACGACATGGTTTCACTGACCTGGCTTCTGGAAAACCGGCAGAATCTGAAATTAGAGGGGACGGATTGGATCAAGGACCCTGAACCTCTGGTCGCGCGAAGCGGCAATCAGTACGTCGTCCATAAACTGAGCGGATGGCGGCCCGTGGTATCTTCCGAAAAGCTCATCCAGAATGAACTCGAATCCGTCAAAGATGACCGCGTCCTCAATCGCGCCTGCCCCGTTTTGGGCGGAGCGCCTCAAGTGACGTTTTTTGCCGCCAATGGCGGCTCGCCGGATGGGATCAGAGAACGGTTGGCTGAAAAAGCAAACGGCAATTCTGTATGAACAATGATGCCATTAATGATGAGATCCGCCGCTTAACTTTTTGACCACCCCTACCTTAGCAGGGTTGAATTTGACAAACACCCTAAAAAAACTTGACAGCCCGTTATCATCATGGTACTGACTATCAAAACATGGAATGATTCCGGTTTAGATATGTTACCCAAAGAAGCGATTATTCAAAAGCTGCGACAGAAGGGTCTCAAAGTAACCCCCCAGAAGCTTGCCATTATCAACACATTGATCGAAAACAGTAACGCTCATCCGGGCGCATATCTCGTATATGATAAGGCAAGGAAGATGAGCAGGGGATTGAGTTTGTCGAGCGTGTACGCTACCCTCAATGAATTCTCACGCCATGGAATCATCAAAATGCTTCAGTTCGACGGGACCGAGAACCGTTTTGAGATGAATCTGGAGGAGCATATCAACCTGATTTGCGAAAAATGCGGCAAAATTATTGATTATAAAATACCTCCTTCCATGAATCAGAGAGAGATCGCAAAAGAAACAGGATTCATGGTTATCGACAAACGGATCGATTATTACGGCTATTGTCCGGACTGCATCAATCACATGATAGAACCGCAGAGCGACAGCAAGAAAACAAAGAAATGATGAGAAGGGCGCCAAAAATTTTTCATTATAATCTGGAATGGTTCCTGTTTGATTTTTTCAATATCTGCGGCATTCGGACGGTGGAGGACGTTTTATATATGTTTTGTCAACCAATGATCATCGTTACTATAAAACAAACTCAAACAATGAAAGAATGAAAGGAGGAAGCACTATGGAAAAAGACAGCAATCCCTCTGTCCGCAGGGGCACGTCGAACCGCGACTGGTGGCCGAACCAGTTGAACCTCAGGATTCTTCATCAGCACTCTGCCAAGAGCAATCCCATGGGCGAGGCTTTCAATTATGCTGAGGAGTTCAAGAAACTCGACCTGCCGGCCTTGAAAAAGGACCTCTATGCCCTGATGACCGACTCGCAGGAATGGTGGCCGGCCGACTGGGGTCACTACGGGCCGCTCTTCATCCGGATGGCGTGGCACAGCGCCGGCACCTACCGTATGGGTGACGGCCGCGGGGGTGCGGGGTCCGGCTCCCAGCGCCTGGCGCCCCTCAACAGCTGGCCGGACAATGTGAACCTCGATAAGGCGCGCCGACTCCTGTGGCCGATCAAGCAGAAATACGGCCGAAAAATCTCCTGGGCCGACCTGATGGTCCTGGCCGGCAACTGTGCTTTAGAATCGATGGGATTCAAAACCTTCGGCTTTGCCGGCGGGCGCGTGGACGTCTGGGGGCCGGAGGAAGACATCTACTGGGGCAGCGAAGACACCTGGCTGGACGACAAGCGTTACTCCGGCGAACGCGACCTCGAAAACCCGCTTGCCGCCGTGCAGATGGGCCTGATCTACGTGAACCCGGAAGGGCCGAACGGCAACCCGGACCCGGTCGCCTCGGGCCGTGACGTTCGCGAGACCTTCGCGCGCATGGCCATGAACGATGAAGAGACGGTCGCACTCGTCGCCGGCGGCCACACCTTCGGGAAATGCCACGGCGCGGGCCCGGCGTCCCATGTGGGGCCTGAGCCCGAAGCGGCCGGCATCGAGGAGCAGGGCCTCGGCTGGAAGAGCGACTTCGGCAAAGGCAAAGGCGGCGATACGATCAGCAGCGGCATCGAGGGCGCCTGGAAACCGAACCCGACGAAATGGGACTCGGGCTATCTGAGGGTACTGTTCAAATACGAGTGGGAACTGGTCAAGAGTCCGGCCGGCGCAAATCAATGGCTGGCTAAAGACGTGGCCGAAACGGACATGGTGGTTGACGCCCACGACCCGTCGAAGAAGCGTCGGCCAATGATGACCACGGCAGACCTTTCCCTGCGTTTCGACCCGATCTACGAGCCCATCGCGCGTCGCTACCTGAAGAACCCCAAGGAATTCGCCGACGCTTTTGCCCGGGCCTGGTTCAAGCTGACACACCGCGACATGGGCCCCCGCTCGCGCTACCTTGGCCCGGAGGTCCCGGCAGAGGAACTGATCTGGCAGGACCCCATCCCGGCTGTCAATCACAAACTGATTGATGACAGGGACGTTGACGCCCTCAAAGCGAAGATTTTGGCTTCCGGCCTTTCCGTGTCCGAACTGGTCTCAACGGCCTGGGCTTCGGCCTGCACGTTCCGCGGCTCCGACATGCGCGGCGGAGCGAACGGAGCGCGCATTCGCCTGGCCCCGCAGAAGGACTGGGAAGTCAACCAGCCCGCCCAACTGGCGAAGGTGCTCAAGGTCCTGGAAGGCATACAGAGCGATTTTAACAGTGCGGCCTCCGGCGGCAAAAAGGTGTCGCTCGCCGACCTGATCGTCCTGGGTGGATGCGCGGGCGTTGAGCAGGCAGCGAAAAACGCCGGACATAAAGTCACTGTTCCCTTCTCGCCGGGACGTATGGATGCATCGCAGGATCAAACCGATACGGCGTCTTTCTCCGTCCTCGAGCCAAAAGCCGACGGATTCCGTAACTATTCGAAAACCAAATACGCTGTGTCTTCCGAGGAGATGTTAGTGGACAAGGCGCAGCTCTTGACACTGACGGCGCCTGAAATGACGGTTCTCATCGGCGGGATGCGCGTCCTCAATGCCAACTTCGGACAATCCCAACACGGCGTCTTCACGAAGCAGCCGGAGACCCTGACCAACGACTTCTTTGTGAACGTGCTCGATATGGGCACGGAGTGGAAGGCGGCATCCAAAGACGCGGACGTGTTTGAAGGGCGAGATCGAAAGACGGGCGAACTCAAATGGACCGGCACCCGGGTCGACCTCATCTTCGGCTCAAACTCCCAACTCCGGGCTATCGCTGAGGTCTACGGGTGTGAGGACTCCCAAGAGAAGTTCCTGCAAGACTTTGTCATGGCGTGGGACAAGGTTATGAATCTTGACCGCTTCGACCTCGCCTGATCGCGGCGTAAACATTACATTCAGCTAATATTCCAGCTCCGGTTGACGGCTAACCGCCGTCGCCGGGCCGGAAACGTGCTCATGAAAATCGCAATTCCCGTCCGTGGCGACCCGTTTCCCGCGTCTTTTTGACGACGCCGGAAAAGTTATTTATCGCATTAAGCATTTTTGTGTTTATGATAAGAACCTGTTGATTATCAATTCAGGGAAAGCGATTAAGGTCGGCCATGAAAACCGAAAAGCCCGATCCCAAAACGGGCGGCGTCACCGACAGCGGCGCATGTGAACCTCCGGTCACCCGCCGGGCTCCCTCCGGTTCACATGCCCTTTGCCGATGGAGCTCTGGTGCGAAGATTAATCCTCGGAGGAATCGTCATCTCTATTTTTTAACCTTGCTCCGGGGTGGTCAAAATTAGATTGTCACAGGTGGTCGATTTTGGGTTGACATTCGCAAACATCCGGTTGGCCATCGACGGATGGGCGGTCCCGGTCAAAGGCTGAATCATAAAGTCGCGCAAAGGAGACTCTATCCTCATTAAGAGTCGCATCTCTGCTACCTTGCCCTTACCTAATGTACCTCCCCTCTCTGAGAAAAATCATTCAACCAATTGGATCTACTAATATATTTTATAATATTCCAAATGTCGACCCTTGTGGCACGTAAAATGCTGTAGGAATATTATGAAGAATGAAAGCCGAAAAAAGATTGCCCTTGCTGTGTGGGGTGATATCATGTCTCCCGTCCTGGACGCGACGGGCACGGTATTTGTTGCGTAAATCACAGACAGGAAGGTGATCGGCACACGCCTCGAAGCGCTGGAGCCTGAATTGCCCGATGCACAGGCGTTCAAGTTGACTGGATGGAGCGTAAGGGTTTTGATCTGCTGGGCTATTTCCATGGGATTCTCAAAAGCCATCGAAACCAATGGCATTCAGGTAATCCCCTTCATGTCCGGCGATGCGCGGCAGTTCATGGACGCCTACTTGAACGGGACCCTGTCGACGGACACTTTTCACATGCCGGGATACGGCATGGGCCGACGCCGTCGCTTTCAGGGCGGAAACAGATAAAACATAAAATTTACAAGAAAGGAGGATGCACTATGCCAGGTGGAAACAGAACAGGTCCCGCAGGGATGGGACCCATGACGGGCAGAGCCGCGGGTTTTTGCGCTGGTTACCCGACGCCGGGTTACTTGAATCCGGCTCCGGGGATCTGGCAGGGCTACGGCCGTTATCTTCAGATCTCTCGCTATGCGCAACCCACAGCCAACTGGCCATGGGTAACGTCTGGATGGGGGCGGGGCTTCGGCCTTGGATGGGGCCGCGGCTTCCGTCTCGGAAGAGGCCGTGGCTTTGGATTCGCCCGCGGCCGTGGGCGCCGGCTTTGGTGAAATAGGCCAGTCTGCGTAAAGATAAGAAAATAATCAATTTAAGAATAACAAACAAAAAATGAAAAATGGAGGTGAAAAATGCCACGTGGAGATAGAACAGGTCCCGCAGGGATGGGACCCATGACAGGAAGGGCTGCAGGTTACTGCGCCGGCTATGCCGTGCCTGGATTTGCGAATCCGGTCCCGGGCCAGGGATACGGCTTTGGCTTTGGCCGCGGCATGGGGTACGGCTTCCGAGGGGGTCGGGGTGGCCGCTGGGGATTTCCCTATGCCGGTTATGGTTACGACTACGCCGTGCCGTTCGCGACGCCCTATGGCGCGGCCCCGACGCGTCAGCAGGAGCTTGACGCGCTCCAGGGTCAGGCGAATTATTTTGAGGAAGCCCTTGCGGACATCAAAAAGCGGATTGACGATCTGGAAGACGGACAGAGGGAAGCGTAGTCGCTTTGCAACCCTTTTCAAATGATCAACGGTATGGGGATAAGCCGCCGAACATGAAACGGCGGCTTATCTCTTGAAAAGGAATCGGCGTAGCTGATCACAGCCCTGGAAACAGGTTGCGGTCTGGGTTTCCTGCTGCGCAAACGGTATCTTTTACCCGTTGCTTTTCGCAGCAAGGGGGGACGGATGCAAGAAGCAAAAAGGAAATGAGGTCATCACGATGCTGAAAATTCGGCCGATGACGGTGGAGGGCCTGTTAGCCTCTACGGGCATGCACCACAACGAGATTGTGAGATAGCTGGATCCATTGCACAGAGAACATACCGTCCGCAACGTTTCGTTTTCATGAAAATTCTATTTTACGGTCGATCGTGATCTTGAAAAGATACAGGAGGAACTCGTTTGAAAACCTTGAGGAAGTTGAAATCCTCCATTGGTGGACACTGGTGGGGCATTTCTGTTTTGAATTCGAATCCGCCGGGCCGGAAGGGATTTGCATGCCCTCAGGCCGGCCGATTTTGCGAAGCCGTCAAGTCGGCCGGCGGGAAAAAGGTCCTCCTTGATCCCGACCGGTTCATGTGCCTGGGCTCCCGTTACGCCTTCGGCTGCCGGCCCGATCCCAAAGAGCAGATGATTAAGAAACTGGCGGAAGAGAAGGGTTTCCCATTGACGTATGCGGCCAAGTTGATTGAAGGAACGCCGCATTTTCAGATTCAGCCTGGCGCCATCGGCGTCAATATGGGAGACCAGCCGCAACTGCTTCTCGCGCAACTGCAGCCGGAGCAAGCGATGCGCCTGATCCAACTCTATCAGAAAAAAATGCAGAAAACGTATCGGACGGAGATAGCCGCTGTCATTACGGCGTGCGCGAACGTGACGGTGAAGGCCCTGCAGTCGCAGGACATGGTGATTTCCTTCGGGTGCAACGACTCGCGCGCCTATGGCGGGTTGACTAGGAACAGGCTTTACGCCGGTGTTCCTTACACGCTTGCTGTCGAATTGATCCGATAGCGAACCGACGATGAAAAACGAAACAGCGTGAAAGTCGTTTTAGGCAGACACCCCATAGCGAAGAAGTATCTCGATATGAACACATCTCTCGGAACATGGGAAAGCGCCCCGTGGAAACCGATCATCACCCCGGCCACGAGTGGTACAGCAACGTGGGCCCGCTACAATTAAGATAAGCCATTGGACGCTTTCTGGAGGCGTAACGCCAAATATTTGAAATCAAATAAAAAGCGCATGAAGAGGGGGGGATTATGATTATCGATTTTCATACACATATTTTTCCTGATGCCGTCGCGGCTGCCGTGGTGGCCGATGCAGAGGAAAACCTTGAACTTCCCACGAAGGGGAGTGGGAACGAACAGGGGCTGCGCGGGCACATGAGGGAGTCGGGCGTTGATGTGTCCGTGGCTCTGGCGGTGGCGCCCGAGGGGAGGCTGGTCAGAAAAACGAACGACTGGCTGCTCAACATCCGGGACAGCCATCTGGTTTTTTTGGGAACCATCCATCCCGATATGCCTGATTGGGACCAGGAGATCGCGCGGCTCAAAAACGAAGGGGTCAAAGGCATCAAATTCAATGCGCTTCTTCAAAAGATCGCGCCTGATGAAAAAAAAATGTTTCCCATTTACGAAAAAATGGCCAAGGAAAAAATGATCGCGCTGTTTCACTCGGGCGCATCGCACAAAGAACGGAACAATCCAAGTGCAGCCCTCTCCACGCCGGAGCGGATCGCCAGGGTTATGGATGCCGTTCCGAATCTGACAATCATCGCGGCCCATTACGGCGGCAATCACATGCTGGCGCAGGTTGAGGAACATCTGCTTGGACGGAGGCTCTATATCGATACGGCTTTCCCTCCCGATGTCTTCGCCCTTGACCCGCAACGGATCGCCCGGCTGATCCGTAAACACGGCGCCCATCAGGTTTTATTTGGAACGGATTGGCCCTGGGAGCGGCAGGAGCGGGGAATCCGGTACATAAGAGGCTTGGATCTTCCTGAAAAGGAAATGGATATGATTTTAGGTGGGAATGCGGAACGGCTGCTGTTTGACCGTAAGGCATAATTCGTTGAAGAGAAAAGCAACGGGAAACAAAAATATCTCATTATAAGATGAAAATGATGGAGGAAGAAAAACGCAATGGACTTTATCGAAATGCTTCTGACGGAAGAGCAGAAAATGATCAAGGAAACGGTGGTTGGCCTCTGCAAGGGCAAGCTGAAGGAAATGGATGAAGAAACGGGCGAAACGAACATTGTAAACCGGAAAATCATGAAGTTTCTCGGAGAGCAGGGCATCCTCGGACTCACCGTGCCGGGCCGATACGGTAACGGCCCCGATCCCATGTCCCTTGTTCTTTTCAGCATCGTACGGGAGGAATTGGCAAAAACATGCCTCAACGCGGAACTGATTTTTACGATGCAGGGCCTGGGCTCCGGTCCCATCGTTGCCGCGGGAAATGAAGAACAGAAAAAAACCTACCTTCCGGCGGTTGCGTCAGGCGACAGCATGATCACCTTCGCGCTGACGGAACCAAGCGGCGGCTCGGATGCGGCAAGGGTCCTGACCCGTGCTGAACGGAAAGGGAATGAATACATCCTCAACGGCAATAAAACATTCATCAGCATGGCCCCGGATGCCGATGTGTACATCGTTTTTGCGAAAACCGATCCGGAGAAGGGATCGAGGGGGATCACGGGCTTTATTGTGGAAAAGGGTTTTGAGGGCTTTGTGCCCGGGGAAAGGCTTGATCTCATGGCAGCCCATCCCATCGGCTCCCTGTACTTTGAAGACTGCCGGGTCCCCGTTAAAAACAGGCTCGGCGATGAAAACAGCGGGTTCAAGATCGCGATGCAGACCCTCGACTTCTTCCGGACGACCGTGGCGGCGGGCGCCTTGGGCTTTGCCGAGGCGGCCATGGATGAAGCCTTGAAATATTCGAAACAGCGCGAGGCGTTCGGCCGTCCCATTTCAGGTCATCAACTGATTCAGGCCAAACTGGCCGATATGGCAACCAAACTGGAGGCGGCGCGGCTGTTGATTTTTCAGTCCGCCTATCTTCGGGATGCGGGAAAGGCTTCTATCACCAAAGAATCAGCCATGGCAAAGCTCTATACAACGGAGATCGCCTGCGAGGTCATCGATCAGGCCCTGCAGATTCACGGGGGCTATGGCCTATGCAAAGGATACCTTGTGGAGAAACTCTACAGGGAAATTCGCGCATTGCGGGTCTATGAAGGAACCTCGGAAATCCAGCATCTGGTCATTGCCAACCAGCTCTTGCGGGCTTAGCGCCTGAACCTGCCATAGACAAACCCCGTTGGAAAAGGGCAGGCATAAACGGGCAGCCGGATCAGTGCAAAGACGGGAGGAGGCTCCCGGGGCGCGCATCCTCGGGAGCCTCCTTGTGTTTAAGCAAACAGCGGGCTCAAGCAACCCAAAACCCTGACGGCCCGACCTTGCCCCGAAGCCGGGAGATCCGGCCTGCCGGGTTTCCCCGAAGAAATCGATTATTTTTTCGGAGCGCCGTACAGCTTTTGAAATCTTTCGAGCATCTTTCGGGGCGTGACGGTCGGCCTTTCGTATTTTGGCAGCTCTTTCTCTATGCCGAACAGGTATTTGGCGATGCCTTTGAGGTTCTCAAGGTCGTATCTCGCCATCATGGTGATGGTTTCCATCTGGGGCGACCCTCCGCCGTGCAGCCCGGCCACCTGCGTCACCCCGGCCAGCTCTGAAACGATCAAATTCTCTATCCCCCGGAAACATTTGTGCTGGTCCTCAGGAGATATCTTGGGATTTCTCATCATGTATTTGTTTGCCAGTTTCCCTGTTTCCTCCGAAAAAAATTCCTCCTCGAAAGGCAGCGTGGCGCATAATCCGCCCGCGAGATCCGCGACGATCTTATACTCGTTATAGATTTCTTCACCCGCCAGTCTCCGGCCGGCGTTGGTCAGGACTTCGTCCGGAATGAAGGTCCCTGATGCGGATTTCTCGGCGCGATAGGCGCTCACCTGGCCGGCGGCAAAGACAAGCTCGGCCACGCCCACAATGTGCGATATCTTTTCCCTGACGTGGTCCACCTTCTCGATCCCGTTGTATTCCGACGCGAGGGAAGCAGCGCTGGCCAGGACTTCGGATGTGGCGGGCTTGCAGCCCGTATACGAATGCCGGTGATAATGGGCGAAGAGCAGCGCCAGAAAACCCGCGTAGGGCGTCTGCCGGGGGTCACCCTTTCCGTCGAGGAATACCCGGTCTCTCGGGACAAAGACGTCGTCGAAGATCGTGTAGGATTCGGCGTCGCCAATTTCCGCAATGGGGGCATGGAGATATTTCCGCTTATGATTATACGCCGGTCTGACCAACATCTTGACGCCGTCCCAGTCGGCCGGCAGGGCAAATGCGACGGCATAATCATTGTCCTTGTCGGACATGAATCTCGTCGGAATAGCGATGATCTCGTCGCTTACCGGGGCCGTGGTGTTGTCAATCTTTGCGCCCCTTACGATGATGCCGTCAGGTCTACTCTCCACGATTCTCAGGTAAAGGTCGGGATCGACCTGCTCATAGGGCCTCTTGAGCCTGTCGCCCTTCACATCGGTCTGGGCACAGTTGGCCGTGATGTCGTTATCCTGCCAATATCTGAGATACTTCAGGAAATTTTGACCAGTGTCTGTGCCCAGGACTTGATCCATTTCGTATGTCACGACCGACAGGGCGTTCATGGAGTCAATCCCCATACATCGCATGATGCACCCCCCTACCCTGTGGCAGATCAGCCGGGTCATCAGCTGTTTTTTCAGAAGGTCGTCAACGCTTTGATGAATATGGGTAAATCGGTTGATTTTTTCGCCCGTCAGATGAGATGTCGCTGTGGCTAGGCCATCCCATGCCGGATCGTTGGCGCGGTCGTACGTCTCCCGGATAACGCGCAGCTGCGCTGCGAGTCTCTCATCCATCCTGTCGCATTTACTGCCGCCGATGTAAAGGTTCCTCTGCAGTTTCCTCAATCGTCCGATATACTCGTCATACGTTTTTACGCCCATGTCTTTACCTCCTTTGCTCATTGGTCAATTAAAAAAATCACATGCCGGATGCCGGAAATGCTGCCTGACCCTTTAAAAATAAACCGGCAGGGAATGTTTCTCCGCACAGGGCACGCTAAAGCATTTACAGCGACGGATCAATATTTGCGGGCAACCTGCCAACCCGCTTCGGTGGCGCTGTAAATGTCTTTGACCTCGCAGGCGTCCCCGATGATTTCCACATGAGAGACCGCTTCCTGGATATCGTCGCCCGGCCCCGGCATCGATACCATGCCCGAGGCCAGAATGACCGTATCAAACGGCTCAAGCGACATCCGAACACCGTCTTGTTCCACCTCCACCGTTTTGTCTGAAAAGGATAGGACCGTGGTATGGGGCATCAGGGTGACCCGTGGTATCTGATCGATTCTTTTCAAGGTCAGGTTCCGGGTCACGTTGCTCATGCCGCTGCCGATGGGATCCGTCCGCTTGGTGGCCGTAACGTTATACCCATCCTTGCCCAGTTTTTCAGCGAGCTCCAGTCCGGCTCTTCCGGCTCCGATCACCAGGATTCCGGGCCCCCGAATCTCTTTGGCTTTTTCAAAAGCCTCGACGGCCGTTAGGCAATACTGCTTTTCAAGCCCCCGTATGTCAGGAATATTCTGGAATGCACCGACGGCCCATATGACGAGGTCCGGCTGCAATCTTTTAACCAGTGCGCCATCCACCGCTTGATTCATCAATACGGACACACCGCTCTTTTGCAGGGAAAGGATCATGCCGTCCAGGCCGTCTTTCATGGCCTGTTTACCAATGGCTTGCCAGGCCAGGGCGAATTGCCCGCCCAACCGATCGCTTTTTTCCGCCAGTGTGACATCGTGGCCCCTTTTGTTGAAGTATAAAGCGGCGCTCAAGCCGGCAGGCCCGCCGCCGGCCACCAAAACTTTTAAGGGCTTTTCTGTCCGTCCCAGCGGCGCCTGCCCGATTTCCGGATTCAGATTGCACCCCAGGCTCTCCCCGCTGGCAAGGCGGTTTTGACAGCCCTGAAGGCAATAGCCGCAAAGAACCGCATCATCCTCACCTTTTTCCCATTTCTCGATTAAAAGCGGGTCGGCAATCAGCGGCCTGCCCAGGGCGATGAGGTCGGCCAAACCATCGTGAATGACGGCCGACGCCCTTTCTTTTCGACCCATCCTGCCCGCCACGATAACGGGAAGACTGGTATGCTTGCGGACCCGGGCTAGGGCCTCGTTTTGCGGCGCTTCGGGCAGCGCGCCGTGGTGGAAATACCAGGGCGGACTGAAACAGGTGTGTCCCATGCCCGCGTGAATGGCAGCCACCCCCTGTGCCTCCGATAATTTTAACAAGGCCTGCAATTCTTCAGGGACAACACCGAACTCCGGCGACATCTCATTTCCCGATATTCGAACGATCAAAGGCATATCCGGCGCGCCCGCCCGAACCGCCGCCAGGGCTTGCTTTGCAAAAAGCAATAGATCCTTGCCATAGGCGTCTTGTCTCTTATTGATCTTACCGGCCAGGAACTGGGAAATCAGGTAACCTTGGCCCGCCTGTATTTCAATGAAATCGAACGCAGCCTCCGCCGCCTTTTGCGCCGCCCGTTCATAGCCTGCCATGATGGCTTTGATCTCGTCCTCCGTCAGGGACTCTGCCTCCTGTCCGCTTCTGGCACAGGTGAACACGGATGATGATTTAGTCTTGCTGCCCGTTGCCTTCGGGTTGGCCGCTCCTCCCGCGTGATTCAAATGAAGGCAGGCCAGACGATACTCACCATGGATCGCCTCAACGATTTTTTTAAGCTGGACGACGCTGTCCGGAAGGTCAACACGAAGCTGCCGGGGATGTTCTCTCCCCTCCGGGGTCACGGATACAGGCTCCAGGATGACGACGGCGGGACCGTTTTTTGCGATTTGCCGATAGAACACTAACTGCTTGTCTGTCACCATGCCGTTGGGATTGCCGTACCCCAGCTTGATGGGCGGAAAGAAAAAACGGTTGGCCAACTTCCGGCCGCCAATGGTGATTTCTTCAAATAGCTTTTCCATGGGCACCTCCCCTTCTTAACAAATTTACTTTGGATCGTTTTGTTTGCTATTCATTGCGATGCATATCAATTTTTGCCGAACAGACAGGTTTTTCAGGCACCTGATCAATCCTCAGGAACCGTCCGAAAACCCTTGTCAGGAGGGAATTGCCCATATATCAGTATGAAAGGCAGCGTTCCCCCCTCTTTTACCCTGCGTTACCAACATGTTTTATTATGATGGAACAAAGTATGAATCCTGCAGAATGGGTGCCAAATTATCGATAAGGCAGGCATACGAAAATAATCCGCATGATCGGGCATTTACAGGCGATCCATCCGGGATGGCATTACTTATGTATGCAAATCTGCAACCACCTCGACATTATCAAGGTTGCAGTTTTAATCACGTTTCAAAACATTTTTGTTTTTTTGTTTCTGTCATTTGTCAAAAACCTCCATTCCCAACAGTTATCTCCTGCCGAGCACAGAGGGGTATGGCTGATCGATACGAGAGAACCGGGCCGATATGACAACTTCTTCTTCAGCCTGCAGATCGTGGGCATCGAGTTTAAAATGTTTTTTTGAACTGGACGGGAAGTTGTCGTTCCAGATGGAAGAGGGTTTGAAGTGTTTCGGTCATCCCAAAACGGCATAAGGGGATTGGTTTGCCCTGATGATGTAACAGAATTGATGAAGCCCCATCAGCCGGGCGACGCCGGTTATGGTCACGCCATAAAAACAAGTGCTCGGATTTGCAGACAAGATATCATCAATCGTACCGTTGACCACCGTGCTGCCCGTGGCATAAACCGCCTTCGCCCACCGGGCGTTTTCATGAAAACGCTCCGGGCCATCAATCATCACACCATATTTGACCGTTCCGATATTGTCAGGATTCAGATCACAGACTCTGACCTGCTTTTTTACCTTCAATGTTTCCAAAAGACGGGGCTGTAATCCGACCAGCAAAACATTGTCCATCTCCGGCGGAAGGGTTTGAATATAACGCATGAAATCATCGCCGCAGCGCATAAGATCGTCATCCTTGCAATGAATGGCTTCCGGCATCCAATCCAGTCCGGCCAGAATGGCATTCAAGGATGAAACAAAAATCGCCCGTTTGGCGTTTCTGTCCAATTTTATCGAGAGAATGTCGTTCACCGACCCTTTGTAATTAAAATAGGAATCCGAGAATGCCTGTCCCTTTTTACCCATGAAATTCGCTTCAATCAAACGCTCTTTGCCCAATTGAATGGGGTAATCGTCATGAAGCGGATTGCCGATGGCTTCTTCAGGCGTCAGGGTTTTACACGTGATGGTCACTTCCTGATCATCGATATGATATTTGCCTGTTATGTCTTGCAGTTTTTTTCTGGCTTGCTCTAAAATCACTTTAAAAACCTCAAAAAATCTGAATTTTTCCGGCCGATAAAACCTGGTCCGAAATATCAGTCATTGCACACCGGCGACTTATTCATGATCATCTTTCACCGGTTGTATGTTTATAACCATATTTCTTTTTAATCTTTTCCGCCGTAGGCGAAATAAGGAACGCACCGAAACGGTCGGCAAGTTCGGGGTTACGGGCTTTTTTTAATACACATGCCGCGTGAATAACAACCGGAGCGTCCTTCATTTCACAATAACAGCCTTCCCGCCCTTCCTCCGAATAAGCATGGGCAAGAGCGCAAAAACCCGCGTCCACGGCCCCCAAAGTAGCATATTGAAATACCAGGGCCAAATCCTCTGTGGTAACGAGCCTCGGTTCGATATCATTCCAAAGCCCGGTATCTTTTAAGGCTCTTTGGGCGCTTGCTCCATAAACGGCTGTTTGGGGATTTGCAATGGCAATTTTTTTAGTCCCATTTTGCTTTAAAGCTTCACGCCAGTCGCCGGATGCGCAAAACTCTCTATTGGATGACCACAAGACGACCTCTCCAATGGCATAAATAAACGGTTTTGAGCAAAGCGCTTTGCCGAAAAGAAGATCCGGCCTCTGCTGGTCGGCGGAAAGAAAAATATCGTAAGGCGCACCATTGATGATCTGGCCATACAGTCTGCCGGCTGACGTAAACGCCACATTAATTTTTATTCCGGTTTCTTTCTCGAACGCAGCAGCAATCTCCCGAAAAGGCTTCATAAAACCGGCAACAACCGCCGCGTTGATTTTTTTATCCGCGTAAACACATTTGGAAAGCAACACAAAAAAAACGCCGGCAATGACGAAAATCGAAATCACCTTAATAAACCGAATGGACATCAAAATAATCTCCTGAATTTCTTAAACAGCGAAACGGAGCCACCATAGCCAAGACACCAATATATGTCAACATAAACATATTACTTTCTTCTTTAAGATACTAATGATGCAACAGAATCCCAAAAGAGATTTGAATTTCTATTTCCCCCCGAATCTTACGTCTTGACAACATCACTTTATTGATTATATTACTAATCAGCAATATATGGAGGTTATTTCATGAAGGATTTCATCAAAGTCATGAAAGCCCTGTCTGATCCGAACCGTGTCAAATTGCTCAAACTGCTTCAGGAAAAGCTGATGTGTGTCTGCGAGATACAGGCCGCATTGGGCATCGCCCAGCCGACGGTATCCAAACATCTCAAAATCCTTGAAGATGCCGGTCTTGTCGGCCATAAAAAAGAAGGCCTCTGGGTTAATTACTTTCTGACGGACGGCAGAAAAAGCCCTTATGCGGCCACCCTCCTCGGCCAGCTCAAACACTGGCTGGATACGGAACCAGAAATAACAGCACTCCATATAAAGTTATCCGGAATTTGCCGTGAAGAGATCTGCAAAAAGGCACAATGAAGTCATCTATATTACCGATAGGAAATATAGATGAGATGAGAACGCATAAACCATAAGAAAGAAAGGATCATAAATGATGGACATTAAAATACTCGGCACAGGGTGCGTTAAGTGTAATCAGGTGGAAAAAATCGTAAAAGACACTGTCACCGAAACCGGCGTCGCGGCCGAAATCGAAAAAGTCACCGATTTCAAAAAAATTGCCTCCTATGGCGTCTTGGGAACGCCCGCCGTGGTGGTAAACGGTCAGGTCAAATCAGTCGGGAAGATCCCCAAAAAGGAAGAGGTCTTGAACTGGCTGGGGAAGTAACCGAATAAAGGCATGAAACGATGATTGACATGAAAAAATTGGGGTGGATCGTTGCGGCCTTTTTAGCCGCCTATTATCTGCCTTGGGACCATCCCCTTATCCGGCAGGCGGGTCTCGAATCTTTCATGATGCTTCAGGACTATGCCCGTCAGCACGTGTTGACCTGTCTGATCCCGGCGTTTTTTATCGCCGGGGCGATCTCCGTCTTCGTCTCCCAGGCGGCGGTGCTGAAGTATTTCGGCGCCGAGGCGAAAAAACTCCTCTCTTACTCC
>JAFGLN010000010.1 GCA_016928025.1 Deltaproteobacteria bacterium | reverse complement strand
TTATTTCAGTTATTATTAGAGGGCGCGGAGAGTTAAAATTGAATATTTAATGTAAGAAAACTTAGAAAGGGGCATGTAAAGTGAAAAAGAAGTTGAATTTATGTTTTACGGTTCTTATTAGCTTGCTATGGTTCCATGCAAGCGCTAATGCCATGACTTTTATTGATTATGACTCAATCAATACTACTATTACGTCTACTACCAGCTATGCGGGCACATTCGATATTGCTGGTGGCGATGGAGGTGTCGGTGATGTAGCGGGATTTGATCCTCTCTTGTATGATATAACATCAGTATTTACTGAGTGGAAGTTCGGGATACCAAGTTTGGCCTATGCATCAATCACTCTCCCGGGAGATGACGCCGCAAGCGGTGGCCAAGGATCTACAATTACATTTGGAAAACAATTGACTGATGCGGGAAACTTGGCAGCACTATCTGCAGATGGAATACTGGAATATGTAGTTTCACTATTGCAATTGCCTAATAGTGGCACAAGCTTTACTCTCAAATCCGCGAAAATAGTAGTGGAAGCGACAGAAAAGCAATCCGTTCCCGAGCCCACCACCATGCTGCTTCTTGGTCTTGGACTGATAGGTTTGGCAGGTATAAGGAGAAAGATTCAATAACTTATCAGATATTGAACTGAACAAAGGCAGGGTCAAATGGCTCTGCCTTTTCATTTTCAGCGATAATGAATATGGATTGTAACATTCGATAGAAGGACAGCATTGAAATAACAACACTCCAGGAAGCGAACAATACCCCCTCCAGCCCTAATAATCACACTCAAAAATCTGTAGCCTTCATCCCGAAGTCAAATACCTTTAGGGCAATCTCTCCGCGGCGGTCTTCCAGTTTCAGGCTGCTGTTTTCAGTGTAACATGCATGCCTGCTCTCGTGGCGAGAGTGACAAGCATTTCGAGGCTAAATCTCTCCCATTTTCCTCTCATCAAGTCAGATATTCTGGATTGACTGATACACAGTATTTTCGCGGCATTAGCCTGTGTAAGGTTTTTGGTTTCAATGAACTTCCGGAGCTTGGACATAAGTTCAGCCCGCATCTGGAGAATTGCTGCATCTTCTGGGGAATATCCAAGATCAATAAACACGTTGCCTGACGACTCAATAATTGTGTCGCTCATAGATTATCCTCCAATTTGCTTGTAACGTTGGCGAGCTAAATCAATATCTTGTTTACTCGTTTTTCTTGTCTTTTTTTGAAATGCATGAAGAACATAAATTGATTCGTGATGCTTAGCGACATAGATGATCCGCCACTCGCCCAGGATATGAATACGAATTTCCTTTACGCCTGATCCTACAACTTGCATCGGCTTCCAGTCACTCGGCTCAAGACCTGACTGAACCGCATGAAGTTCAAAGCCCGCAGCTCGTCTCGCTTCATCAGGAAAGTTACGAAGATCATCGAGGCTTGATGCGATGAATTTCAACGGCTTTATCTTCAGGGAGGAATTATATAAGTTTTTATATATTTGGCAAGGATAAATTTCAAGGTACTGTAAACCGTTGAATACTGTTCGGAAAAATGCATTTTTGTCAAGGACGACGGTCTATTGACTTCAGGAAGACACAAATAACTACGGAAATCGGGAAAAACAACTTTAAATAATGCCACAGTTCATCTCGAATTCAATGTTCTGGACCAATCAACCAATATGAACAGTAGTATTTGAAGGCGTGGATTTTCAGAAAAAATTTCGTTAAAGTTCATATCAAACGGATGAACCGGATATATTAAAGGTTTTTAGGTTATGTCCGCCTGAAGAACGGCAGACTGACCTCTTCGTTTACATCCCTCCAAACGACCTCGACCGGCATGTCGCAGGATATTTCCGCGATGGGGCAGTCAACGATATTGATCAGCAAGTGGGGCCCCTCTTTGAGTTCCACCACCGCAACGACATAAGGAAGATCGCCACTGAAACCCGGGTGGTAAGCCATATGATAAACGACGAAGGTGTAAATTTTGCCTCGTCCCTCCGAAACAATCCAGCTTGACTCCCGACCAAGACAGACAGGACATATCAAAGAAGCGGGCCAGCGCATATGACCGCAGTTTTTGCATTGCTGGAATCTTAACTGGCGGTTGCGACAGCCTCTCCAGAATTTTTTTTTTGATAAGAACTTCCTTTTTTGTAGGGGAGGTATATGAAGATAAAATTTTTGTGTCAAGGGAATTTTAAGAGCAAAATACGGTGTATTTTACAGACTATTGATCAAGTGATGGAGTAAGATGACTTCTTTTTGATAAATCGGTCCATTTTTTTGTTGGCTTCCCCACCATAACGGCCATTTTCAGCAGCTTTCGGACAGACCTATCCGGCACGTGTCAAAAAGATTCTTATTCTAAGCGTTACGATTGGATGTATTGATCCCAGGAATATTCCGGGTCCGACGGAGGATCTTAATATCCCGCTCCGGTTCGAGAATGCAGGGCATGATATCGTCGTTGCCGTTCTTCTGTCGTTTCCCTCTTGAGACGTCGCTATAGCGGCCATAGCAACGCGCCATCTGCTCGCCTTTATTCGGAATGTTCGAACACATGGCGGCCAGCCCATTCCAGGGCGGGGAAGCTCTTGTTTGATTTCCCGTCCTTGGCTTAATAGACGATCTTTCCCTCCTGATCCAGATAGGTCATCCGCTCCTGAGAGAAAGAAGCCCGGATGATGTAGCGGGCCAGATTTTCCATGGCCGTATCGTCTTTTGGAGAAATGCGCATCAAATACTACGGCTGCAATAAGACAACGATATTCTCTCCGCTCCAGATGGAATCAAAACCCCGTTGAACCTCATCCAGCGGGATAATTTCGGAAATCATCGGTTTAACATCGACCTGCCCGTGGGCGATCAAATTAAGGGCCGTGATCATCGGCGCCTTGCTCAGGACGGCTTCAATCCTCAGCTGCTTAACGAGCCAATAGCCGGGGTTCACTTCCATCGGCGGTATCTGACCGACGACAACGATCTTGCCGCCTCGTCGGACCATATCAATTGATTGATTCAGGACCTTTCCGTCGCGAACACAAATCAGGACGGTATCGGGGCCCGCCTCCGTCAGTTTTACCACCTCATCGATCACGTCGATCTCTTGGGCGTTCAAGACCACATCAGCCCCCATTTGAAGGGCCTTATCCAGGCGTTTTTGATGGATGTCAATCATGATCACGGGGGACGCACCGGCGGCTTTTAAACACATCATCGCGCCCAGCCCTATTTTTCCGGCACCGATGACGACGGCCGTATCGCCCGCCTTGATCCCCGATGCTTCGACGGCGCCGACGCCGACGTTGATCGGTTCGACCAATGCGGCTTCTTCATTGGATAGGTGATCCGGCAGTTTTAACAAGGCGTTCGCCGGTCTGCGGAAATATTCGGCCATAGCGCCGTTTCGGCTTCCATAGCCGCTTTTGGAGACTTCCGTGTAGATGGCCCTGGCGTTTCCTTTGCCCAGACACAGGTCGTACATCCGGTGACGGCAGTAATAACACTCGCCGCAAGAGGAGGCGCGGGCATTATTGGTCGTCACGCGGTCGCCCACCGACCAGCCGGTAACACCCTCGCCGATTTCCACCACTTCGGCGGAAAATTCATGCCCCAGGATCGCGCCTTGATGAAGGGCGCCCCCTTTGCGGTATTCCAGTGTGCCGTCCAGATATTCCAAATCGGTTCCGCAGATGGAACAAAATTTTGTTTTGAGCAGCAAGGAGCCCGGAGTGACCTTTGGAACGGGAACGTCTTCAATGACAATTTCTCTTTTAACGCCGGTCGTGACAGCAGCTTTCATATCGTTCTCCCTGATACAAACGGTTAAGGGTTTATTTAACAGATCTCTTCTATTCCGTGTTTTACTTTGACCAGAAATTGCTGGGCAATCGCCCCGGGGATAATGCGGTGATCATAAGAGACGCAGATATAGGCCATCGGCCGGATCTCGATTTGGTCGTTCAGGGCTACCGGCCGTTTGGCAATGGTGCCGATGCCCAGAATGGCGCTTTGAGGCTGGTTGATGATGGGCACAAAAAAGAGGGACCCGAACCGCCCCGCATTGCTGATAGTGAAGGTTCCATCCTCCATGTCGCCAGATGAAAGTTTACCTTTTTCCGCCAGATCGCCCAACCGCGTCATCTCCTCATTGATCTCCTCAAGGCTTTTCAAGTCGGCCTGCTTAATCACCGGTGTGAAGAGACCCCTGTCGGTGTTGACAGCCATGGAGATGTTATAATATTTCTTGAGGCGAATCTCCGTGTCGGAAGAAGAAGCATTAAGCAAGGGGAATTCCTTTAAGGCATCAACGACGGCTTTTACGATGAGGGCCGTGACGCTGATGCGCTTTCCCGACGCCTTTACGGCGACCAATGCCTGGGTCAGATCGGCCTCGTTGAAGGTCGTGCCGTGGGCGGATGTCTGTTTGCTTTTCAGCATATTATCGGCCATGGCCTTCCTTACGCCGGTCAATGGGATGATCTCCACGGCGTCGGATGCCGCAGGCACGGGTTTGCTGTCGGATGCGGCTGCCGCCGAAGTTGCTGTTTCACCCCCCCCCGCTGCACTTGCCGTAATGCTATTGACGAGTTCCTCGATGTCTTCATCCTTGCCACCGATGATGGCCAGCGTCTGCCCCATAACCACCTCATCTCCCTTTTCGGCCAGAATTTTCCTCAGATATCCATCTGCCGGACAGGGGAGTTCCACCGACGATTTTTGCGTCTCCAGCACCACGATATTCTCTTCCCTGGCAACCGCATCACCTTCTTCTTTCAACCATTCCACAAGGGTTGCCTGGGTATCCTCGTATCCAGTTTGGGGCACCTTTAATTCCTCAGCCATGAACTTAAGTCTCCTTTGATGAATTCAACGCAGCTTTTACCGCTTCAATGATGCGATTTTCCGTCGGCAGGTACACATTTTTCTCCAGAAAAGCGTTGGCGGGAATCGGCGTGTCCGGGGCCGCCACCCGCTTGATGGGTGATTTCAGCGCGTGAAACGACTCCTCGGCGACGATGGAAGCGACTTCGCCGCCAAAACTGCCGGTTTTACAAGCTTCTTCAACGGTTACCAGCCGTCCAGTCTTCTCGACGGATTGGAGAATGGTTTTTTTATCCAATGGTTTTAAGGTTCGCGGATCGATCACTTCAATGCTGATCCCTTCGGATTGCAGGCTCTCTGCCGCTTTCAGCGCTTTATACACCATGGCCCCGGTGGCGACCAGCGTCAGGTCGGTCCCCTCCCGTTTAACGTCACATTTACCCAAGGGTACGACATAATCGCTTTCGGGTACATCTCCCTTGATGAAATAGATCGATTTCGGCTCCATAAAAACCACCGGATCATCGCAGCGGATGCCGGCCTTCAGCAGGCCTTTGCCGTCCGCCGGATTAGACGGCATCACCACAATCAGCCCGGGAACATGGGCAAACATGGCTTCGAAACTTTGGTTGTGATGGGGGCCGACACCCGATCCCATGCCGCCGCTGGCCGTGCGAATGACTAATGGCGCAGAGTTTCTCCCGGCATAGCAGTACCGCGCTTTGGCCGCGCTGTTGACGAGTTGGTCCATGGCCAGCACCAGCATGTCGCTGAACATGATTTCACCGACCGGTCTTAGGCCCATCATGGCCGCTCCGACGCAGGCGCCGGCGATGGCCGACTCGGACAGGGGCGTATCGATCACCCGTTCATTGCCGAATTTGGCCGCCAACCCTCTGGTCACGCTAAAAGCGGCCTTTGTGACATCTTCACCGATCACGAATACGGATTCATCCCGTTCCATCTCTTCGGCCAATGCCTCGTTAAGTGCTCTTGCTAAATTTATTTGTGTCATAGTCACCTCTTTTTATAATAGGCTTAAAAGATAGCGATTGTAAATTGATCGACGGGCCTTCTTATGATCCGATTGACGACAACTCCTCGCAGTAGACGCACGAGTAAAGATCCTCTTCGGATAATCTCGGTTGACTTTCGGCATAGGCGACCGCTTCGTCAATCTCCCGTTGCACCCGCTCTTGAATTTCAGCCTTTGCGGCATCGTCCATCTGCCCATTTTTAAATAATTGTTTTTCCAAAATATCGATGGGGTCTCGACTTCTCCAGTAATTGTATTCATCCTCCGGTCGTCCAGCTCTCCAGTTGGGTTCGAAATCGGTATGACCGGCAAACCGGTAAGTCCAGCATTCCACCAGGGACGGCCCTTTTCCCTTCCGGGCAAGCTCCACCGCCTCATGAACCGCTTCATAGACGGCAATCACATCCTGACCATCCACGCGGACGCCGTGCATGCCATATCCGGCAGCGCGGGCTACGATTTCCGGGTTCCTCATCTGATCGACAATCGGGGTGCCCATAGCCATCTGGTTGTTTTCACAAACA
>JAFGLN010000123.1 GCA_016928025.1 Deltaproteobacteria bacterium | reverse complement strand
GCTTACTTGAACAAAGGATTGAAAGCGACCTGGGTATCGACGGGCCGTGCTATTTGCCTCGGCAGGTCGCATCAATCCTTAGTGGTTGTCGATCCTGCGGATCGTTCATTCGGTTGCGGTTTTAATCATTTCTAAATACTCTGGTGACCCCATACACTTTTAGGCCCGCTTTGTCAATCTTTTGTGGTATTTACATACTATCAGCCGTGTACGAGGGAAGACAGTTTGAAAATCCTTCTTTCGTAATTTGAGACCCGAAAAATTCGATTCCCGCAGTGACTTCTCGGAATTGAACTTGACAGGTTGTATAAAAAAGCTCATGATCGCCGTCACATTCTCTGGGGGCAAAAAAACTCTATTTATGTTTTTTTTATACAACATACTCCTTTTTGTCGCTGCCTTCTTTATCGTTCCGTATTACGCCTTAAAAATGCTTTTAACGGGCAAGTATCGAAAGAGCTTTTCTCAGAAGTTCGGATATATAAAGCCGGACCAGATCAATGCCATGAAAGGCAACCCCCGGATCTGGGTTCACGCCGTGTCGGTGGGAGAGGTGACGGCCGCCGCGCCCGTCATCGCCAAGCTCAGAGCCCACCTACCCGACGCATGCATCGTCCTTTCCACCAGTACGGAAACCGGCCAGGACATGGCCTGTAAAAACATCCGGGACGCAACGGTCAGGATCTACTATCCCCTGGACATTCCCTTTGTCGTGAACAAAGTCATCGATTTGGTTCAACCCGATATCTTTGTCATGATGGAAACGGAGCTATGGCCAAATTTCATCCGTGCCTGCGAAAAACGGGCCGTGAAAACAGTCCTCATCAATGGGCGCATTTCACCCCGTTCTTTCAAACGATATGCCTTGACCCGTTTTTTCTGGACCCCTATTTTGAACAGAATCGCCGCCTTCGGGGTCATTTCCGATCTCGATGCCCGGCGCCTGATCGATCTCGGCGTACCGTCATCGCGGACTCGGACGTTCGGCAACGCCAAGTACGACAGCTTTGCCGCCGAAGCATCACCGAATCTGCAGCAGGCAGCCTCCGAAAAACTGAATATCGCGACAGGCGAAAACGTCCTGGTGGCGGGCAGCACGCACGACGGAGAGGAGCAAATCATCCTGACCGTCTATAAAAAGCTCCTGGGCGTTTTTCCGGATTTCAAACTCATTCTGGTTCCCCGACATCCGGAGCGGGCGCAGGCGGTTGCCCAAATGGCAAAGAAAGAGGGCTTCGACGATATCCTCATGATGAGTCAAATCAACAGCGGGAAAAGGCGCACCCAAGAAAGGATCGTGATCATCAACGTCATCGGTGAGCTTTTTAAGGCCTACAGTCTGGCCACGGTGGTCTATTGCGGTGGGAGCCTCGTTTCCAAGGGGGGACAAAATATCCTGGAGCCCGCCGCCTGGGGCAAGGTGGTCTTTTTCGGCCCCTACATGGAAGATTTTCAGGATGAGAAGGCCCTCTTGGAAGCTTCGGGTGCCGGCATCACCGTGCAAAACGGCGACGAATTATTCAATGGGATTGCCGGGCTGACAAACGATCAAAAGACCCTTCGCGCATTAGGGGAAAAGGGCCGTCAAGTTGTTGCGGCCAACGTCGGCGCTTCCCGAAATTATGCGGACCTGATCGTCAGGAATTTACTCCGATGAAGCAAGGAAACACACGCCTTGAACTATACGAAAGAATGGACTTGCATCTGTCTTCCCTTCCAATCAATGGAAGAGACGTTTAAATTTCAAGAACGACCTTTGAAGACAATTTTGTGACGTCATCAATTTTTATTTCCCTGCCCGTTTTACGTACTCATCCCACCTTCCATCAACGGATCGCTGAAGCTTTTCGGCCTGTTCCGGCGAGATTTGTCTGAAGCGCCCCTGTGCCTTGAGATAATCGGAAACAGGAACGCGCTTTCCTTTTTTGGCCAGCACACGGCTCCTTCCGGTTAATCGAAAACGGCCGTCTTCAATCTCAAACAGAACAAATATCCCCGTCTCGACGGCCAATCTACCGATCTTCACCGTATCTTTAGGCAGATAGCCCCAGCCGGGCGGACAGGGAGCGTAGATCTGGACGTATCGCGTTCCCTGCACGGACTTCGCTTTGGTAAACTTCTCATGAAGGTCCAGGGGATAAGACGGACAGACCGTCGCGATATAGGGCAGGCCGTGGGCTTCCATGATTTTCAGCATGTCCTTTTTGGGCTCCTGCTTGGTCAAAACCGGAGTTGTCGTCGTCAGGGCACCGGGCGGCGTGGCGCTGGATCGCTGCGTCCCCGTGTTCATATAGCCTTCATTGTCGTAGCAGACAAAGATGAAATCCGTGCCTCTTTCGGCGGCCCCGCTCAACGCCTGAATGCCGATATCATAAGTCCCCCCGTCGCCGGCAACAGCCACAACGGTCACATCGTTGCGGTTCAGGGCTTTCAGGCCGGCAACCAGCCCCGATGCCGAGGCGGCGGTACTGGCAAAGGTGCAATTCAGGCAGGGAATCTCCACCGACGTAATGGGGTACAAACCGTGCAAAACGGTCAGACAGCTGGCCGGAATGGTAAGGATCGTGTTCTCGCCTAGGGCCTTCAAGGCATGCCGGTAAGCAAGCGACAGGCCGCACCCCTGACAGGCGCGGTTGCCCGGCAGAATATATTCTCTTTCGCTGATTTTAAAAAGATTGTCCGTCATTGCTCTTTTCCGTGCGGCAGTTCAGCCAGATGGTTTGTTGTTTGAGGTTTCCGGCGCCAATCATTTTCAGGGATGTCTTGACGGCATCCGCCAACTCCTCCGCTTTCACGTCCCGGCCGCCGAGGCCGCAGATAAAATTATGAACCGGGGCTTTCACCTCCGATCCGTACAGGGCGGCCTTGACGTCGGAACACAGGGCTCCCTCATAGCCGTAACTGATGTCCTTCTCGAAAATCAGCAGGGCTTTTCTTTGTCCGATACAATTTTTAATCTCTTCCCGGGGAAAGGGACGGTAGAGTCGGACACCCAGCACACCGGCCTTGACGCCCTGTTCCCGCAGCCGGTCGACCGCCATGGTCGCTTCCGTGGCAAGGGACCCCATACCGATCAAAAGAGCGTCGGCATCATCCAGCCGGTATCGCCAAAACAGACCCTCATGAACACGGCCGAAAATTGCGGTATAATCGCTGCAAGCTTTTCCAATGACGGGCTTCGCCTCTTCCAGGGCTTTTTGCAGTTTATATCGCAACTCCATGTACCCGTCACGGAGACAGCCCTCTGCATCCATCCGTCGCCAGGGGAAAATGACGGGATTGATATTTCTCGGCTCCTGCGAGTTCAGGATCGTATGAGGTTGATAAGACGGCAGGAATGCCCGGACGTCTCTTTCATCCGGGATCCGGACGGGCATAGTCGTGTGGGACAGGACAAACCCGTCATAGCAGACCATAACGGGCACATAAACGGCCTCGGCAATGCGGTAGGCCTGGATCACCGTGTCGATGATTTCCTGATTGTCCCGGCAGTAGATCTGTATCCAGCCAGTATCCCGCTGGGCGATGGAGTCCTGTTGATCGTTGAAAATGGACCAGGGGGCCCCCACACCCCGGTTGATACAGCACATTACAATGGGGAGGCGGGAACCGGCGGCCCAGTGGAGTTGTTCATGCATATACAAAAGGCCGTGGGAACTGGTGGACGTAAACACCCGGGCCCCTGCCGTCGACGCGGCGATACAGACGGTCATAGCCGAATGTTCGCTTTCGACCCGGACATATTCAGCCTGCAATTCGCCCCCTTCGATATAATGGGAGAGCACCTCGGTCAAAGACGTCTGGGGGGTTATGGGATAAGCCGAAACGACCTGAACCTGGCAGAGTTTGGCCCCCAGGGCGGCGGCCTGATTTCCTGTAAGAATTTGCACATTATCCATCTTGTTTGCCCTCTGCCACCATGGCAATCGCTCCCATGGGACACTCTTCCGCACAAATGCCGCAGCCTTTACAATAGTCAAGGTCGATCTCCACGGGTATGGTGTCCCGGATGACCCCTTCCGGACAATAGAGCCAGCAAAGAAAGCAGGCCGGTTTGTTCTTGACGTAAGGGGTACACTTCGTGTGATCGATGACGGGCCGCATATCACGCCAGTCACCGGTTTTACCCGCTTCACCGGGGGCGGGCTTGCACATGGCCGAAATATTATTGTCGATCATCTTCCTTCAAATCCTCTTCCAACATTAGGTCCGTATCATCATAGGCCGCTCGCAGGGCGGCAATATTTGCAGAAGCAACGGCCTTGGATAATTTGCCCCGCAATCCCATTTCCAGGCATTCGAGGGAGACGAGACCCGTCGCCCTGGCAAAGGCCCCCAAAAGCGGCGTGTTGACAATAGGAGCCCCCTCATGCGTTAGATGGTGTATCAACGCGATCCTTACGGCATCAACGACGGCTATTCTTTCACACCGATGCATTGCCTTAAAGTGGTCCGACAGGACCGGCGCGTTGATAATAATCAACCCCTCTTTTTGAACGGTATCCCGGATATCGACGGACTTCAACAGGGTCGGATCCAGAACGACGGCGCAATCGGCGTGATTGATCTGGGCAAACGTCCTGACTGGCAGGGTGGAAATTCTTGTAGAAGCCGTAACGGGAGCGCCTCGTCTTTCCGGTCCAAAAGTCGGTGCCGACGTTACGCCTTTAAATCCCTGCAGGTAGGCTGATTCCGCCAAAATTTGGGAAGCCACCACGACGCCCTGCCCGCCCCGGCCGTGCCAGATGACTTCATACATGAAGCCCTCAGGCCGACTTTGCGGTCGGTTGGAAATGGTCAATGTATTTTTTGTCATAATTTCCTTTTGTCATACTCCCGCAAACGATATATTCCAATTTTTCCATCAATGCCGCCAGCGTTTCCGTATTCAACGCCGATATGGCCACCGCCTCAAAACGCCGGCAAAGATTTTGCAAGGCGGTTTTGTCCGAAAACCGGTCTTCTTTATTGAAAATACGAATGGTCGGTTTGTGAACAATGCCCAGCTCTTCCAAAATTTTTTCCACTGCCCGGATATGATCTTCAAAATTCGGGTTGCTCACATCAATGACGTGCAGCAGGACATCCGCTTCCTGAAGCTCGTCAAGGGTCGCCCGAAAGGCGGCAAAGAGATCTTTCGGCAAATCACGGATGAAGCCGACCGTATCCGTGATCACCGCCTCCCTGTCCCGGGGGAAACGCAACCGCGAACTCTTGGGATCGAGCGTGGCAAACAGCCGGTCTTCCGTCAGAACCAGACTTTTGGTTATCGTATTCAAAAGCGTCGATTTGCCGGCATTGGTATAACCAACGATGGAAATGACCGGAAGCCGTGCTTTCTCTCGTTTAACACGCCGTTGATCTCTCGCCTTGCCGATTTGAGCCAGATCCTGTTCGAGGCGATGGATGCGGTCTCTGACCAGACGACGGTTAATTTGCAGTTTGGTTTCTCCGGGGCCTCTCCCGCCGATGCCGCCGGTGAGGCGCGACATGGCCGTGTTTTTGGTAACAAGCCGGGGCAGAAGATATTTGAGCTGCGCCAGCTCCACTTGAATTTTCCCTTCCCGGCTCTGGGCGCGACGGGCAAAAATATCCAGGATGACCTGGGTGCGGTCGATAACCTTCAATTGGGTAAAATCGGTGATCGACCTCACTTGGGCGGGATGCAGTTCCTGATCGAAAATCAACAGATTGGCGCCGATCTGCAAGGCATGAATCACCAGATCGGCAAGTTTCCCCTTGCCCAAAACATATTTGGGATCGATCTGATTACGGTGCTGAATTACGCCGCCAAAGACCTCGACACCACAGGACCGGCACAGGTCTTTCAACTCAGCCAGGGATGTTTCACTGTCGAAAAGGGGATTAGTCTCCGCCCGGATCAGGATCGCCCGGTCCGTGGAGTCGACCTTGCGGGTTCTCTGTTTCCGGGCAAATTCAGATTCCAGGGCCTGAATAAAGGCCGTAAAATTCAAATCCATTTCCGAGGGTCTGACGGGATCTAAAATCGTCCAGTAGTTCCCCTCGGGATTTTCCGGAATCAGGTGGGCCATAAAGCCGAAGCCGGGAAGACCGTCCGGTCCGACTTCGACAGCGCAGACCAGATCTAGGCGAAGCAGGGCCAAATCGCTCAAATCCTCCGTGGACAAGGGCTCTCCCTTCAAATGGGTATGGATCAGACGCAGCCCCTTGAACCGAACGGATGATGAGCGAAATCCCTCCAGATCGGGAAGCAGGATGTCTTTGTTCGTCCCGACAATAACATAGACGATCTCTCCCCTCCGGCTGATCAGGATTCCGATCTGACGATTGATCTCCCGGGACAGTTCCGTCAGCAGCCTGGCGAACTCCTGGGTCAGTACGCGGTCCGGCGGAAGTTTTCTTCGATAAATCTGGCTGATTTTTTTCAGCTGCTCCGCCTTCAGACCACTGAGATTGCCGTATATCCTATTGATGGTTTTAAATAACCTCTTCTCATCATGATTGCCGGCTGTCGCGCCGCCTTTCATTTTATTTACCTAATTTTTCGGAACCGGTCAAGGGAACAATAAATGCAAAAAGATGGAAAAAAGGAAAGAAAAAGCCCCGATGATTGCTCGTCGGGGCTTGAGGGTTGAAAACTGAACGTTTCAGATGACCGTCTCTTAGAAGGTCAGCGTCAGTTTGTGTGTAATCAGATAGTTGTCGTCGACTTTCGCAGCGGATTCGGTCCCCTTGAAGTAATCACCCGTGGAAAGGAAACCGGCACCGATCATATACTCCAGGTTGTCGAAAATCTTATACTTCATGGTGAGGTCGACTTCATAACCGTATTCATCATCAACGCCGGCCGGCGTCCACTCCGCAGTGGCATAGGAGAATGAGGCACCGAGATTCAACTTCGGCGTCAGGGCAAACTGGCCGTATACCTGGTAAAACAGGACATTATCGAAATACGTGTCGATAACCGTCGTGTTATTACCTTTGATCTTCCCCATCCACTTCACATAATCATTGTTGAACAGGATCAGGGCGGGATTGAAGCTCCGGTCGTTTTTAAGCGCTGCGTGGTAGCCGCCTTCCTTTTTGTCCTTCGTCGTTGTGTCATCACCCGGGCTGTAGATGAACATCAACCCCACCTTGGCGGGCGCCAGATCAATATTGATATTGAAGTAGTTGCTCAAAGCAAATTCGTTGTCAACATCCGGAGTCCCGGCGCTGTTGATGGAGTCAACATAATCCTGAAATTTACCGCCAAGGATGAACATCACTTCATCTTCAACATAAATCTTGCCGAACCGGTTCATGGCATACAGAACAGCAAAAGGTATATTGATCTTGTAACGATCCGATGCCGTGTTGCTGAACACATCGGTGAGCTGGATGCCGGCGCCGCCGGTATTCCATTTATACTGGGCCTTCAAGGTATAGGAATCCGCATCGTTATCCGTACCTTGACCGATCTCTGTTTTCACCACCGGCGTCGTGGCGGTCGCCGGCGTGTACATACCGTCCTGACTCTTCTTGTATGCGGCCGATATGGTCCAGGGGCCCTTGGGCACTACCCAGGCAATGATGGGGTTGTCATAACCGACATAATCATTAAAGGGCGTGCCGAATTGACCGGCAATCGTGTTGCCGACCAAAAACAGACCAATCGGGGTAGAAAACTGGACATAGGCGATTTCAAAAGAGATATTTTCCGCTTCGCTGTCTTGGGTCGTACCTGTACCATAGTCAGCTGGTATATCTGTCCTTGCAGCCATCCATTTTCTTTCCAGGGCGTCGAAACGCGTCACAAATTTGAGGCCCGGGACGACATCAAAGGTCATCCCCATTCTCAGACGCTGAGTATAAAACGCCGATGAACCTCGATCCGTCACCGATGATGCGCCCGTATATTCCTTTTCAATCAGGGACGCGTTTTTGTTATACCATCCCTGCATTTTGAATTCACCATTGAACTTGGCATCCGTAGCAAATACGGATGTGCTGAAAGCCATGATCAGCCCCAGCGATAATAAAACTACCAAAAATCTCCTCATTGATTACTCCTCTTATTAAACTTGTTAGCTCATTAAACTTGCTTCCCATAACCGCGGGAAATCGCTCTACTTCTTTCCCAAAATACCTTCAATACCTTAATTTATCGATAAACGGTGGATGGCTCCGGAAGGTCGTGATCAAACTTTACGCTGTACCACGTATCAGGCCCATCACCTCTTGCATCACCCCCTTTCTGTTCCTTCATATTCCGTAACAACTATAGCTAACGTTTACCTGATAAAAAGTCAAGTCATTTTTCCTAAGATCCTTGCTCCACTTGTCGTTTCGACGATAACGGCAAAAACGATCGACCATATATCTTGGTCATGTTCCGCATCTGATATGCCTGTCATCATCAAAATTGGATTCCAGACGATCATATTCATAAACAGTTTTATTGATAGAATAAAACCGGCTATTCAACCCTTTTCTGGACCGAGCGATCTCGATAATAGACCTTAAGAAATTAATGACTTTCCGTATCAGCAAAATCACCCGGAAGAAATGAGGCATTGTTTCTGTCACATTCTTTTTTATGATTCATTACGGAGATAGCCGAACAATTTAAAATATTTCTTGACATCAAATAAATATTGAGATAGTCCAAATCGCGTTGCTTGATGGCTTACCCTCATTCAAAGTCATCGGGCGTTGTTGAGCTTTAAGCAGCCGATATGCTTGGTTAATTTGCAAAAGGCCTTTCAGAATATCTTCTTTATTAAAAAAGATCAAAGCAGTTGTTTTGGGCCTTTTTTGATAATTCGTTCATTTCACATCATAAATAAATGGTGAAAGAGAAAAGGCGGCCGGAAACGTCATCATAGGCAACAGTTGATATTCAGCACTTTGGGGCAATGATACTTCGAACATAACGGTGCTGTTAGATAAGAAATGTGAACGGAAAATTCCGGATTTTCCTTGTCCGGTGTCGGTTATATGATGAAATGTTATTGCAGGTTTAGACAGCTTCATCTAATATTCACAATACGCGATCCTCATCCTCAACATTTCTTATCTCGTGTAAATCACAAAATCATGGCCGGCCACATCGCAGCCGGTTTCTAAAATATTTACCGGGAAGACCCGGAAGAAATCGATAAGTAAGCAGTATAAAAATTTGAAGTAACAACGATAATAAAAGGGAGGTATTAAGAGAATATGGCGGACGTACAATTAAAAGAAGTTTATCCGGTACCCGAGAAGATCAAGAACATGGCCTACATTAGTGGGAAAGAAGCGTACGAAAAACTTTACAAGCGATCTATTGAAGATCCCGAAGGCTTCTGGGCGGAAATCGCCGAAGAGTATGTCGAGTGGTTCAAGAAATGGGACAAAGTGGAAGATTACAACTTTGATATGAGGAAGGGTCCCATCTATATTAAATATTTTGAAGGCGGAAAGCTCAATGTATCATACAACTGTCTTGACAAACAACTGAAGACCAGAGCAAATAAGGTCGCTATTCAGTGGGAAGGCAACGAACCCGGAGAAGAAAAGGCCTATACGTATGCAGAACTTCACAAGGAAGTCTGCAAGTTTGCCAACGTCCTCAAGGCAAGCGGCATCAAAAAGGGCGACAGGGTATGTCTGTATATGCCCATGGTCCCGGAACTCGCGATCTCCATGCTGGCCTGCACCCGCATCGGCGCCATCCACAGCATCGTTTTCGGTGGATTCAGCTCCGACGCTTTAAGAGATCGAATCCAGGATTCGGAAGCAAAACTGCTGGTTGTCTGCGACGGCACATTCCGCGGCGACAAGGCTGTTCCCCAGAAGGCTTCTGCCGACGCGGCGTTGAAAGAATGCCCCTCCGTCGGCAAAGTCATCGTCGTCAACCGCGTCGGTGATAAGATCAAGTGTGCCTGGAATGAAGGCAAGGATTTCTGGTGGCATGAAGAAATGGCCAAAGCCGGCGATCAGTGCGAACCGGAATGGATGGACGCGGAAGATCCCTTATTCATTCTCTATACCTCCGGTTCAACGGGACAACCGAAGGGCGTTATGCATACAACCGGCGGTTACCTGGTTTATGTCGCCTACACCCACAAGATGATCTTCGATTACAAAGAAGACGAGGTTTATTGGTGTACGGCGGATATCGGATGGGTCACCGGACACAGCTATATCGTCTACGGACCGCTTTGCAACGGCGCAACTTCCGTCATGTTCGAAGGCGTCCCTAACTATCCCGACATGAGCCGCTTCTGGAAAATCGTGGAAAAATACAAGGTCAACATCTTCTATACGGCCCCAACGGCCATCCGCGCCATTGCCAAAGAAGGCGACGAATGGACAAAGAAGGCGGACATCTCCTCGCTGCGTATTTTGGGAACGGTCGGCGAACCCATCAATCCCGAAGCTTGGAACTGGTACTACAATATCATCGGCCGCGGTGAATGCCCCATCGTTGACACGTGGTGGCAGACGGAAACGGGTGGCATCCTGATTACGCCCCTGCCCGGCGCCATCGATATCAAACCGGGCATGGCCACTGTTCCCTTCCCGGGTGTATGGCCAGTCCTGTTGAATGATGAAGGAAAAGAAATTACGGAAACTGTCGCCAGCGGCGCTCTGTGTATGAAGAAACCCTGGCCCGGTCTGATGAGGGGTGTCTACGGCGATCCCAAACGTTTCCAGGAAACCTATTTCGAGCAGTTCCCCGGTTATTACGTGGCCGGTGACGGTGCCCGGCGGGACAAGGACAGCTATTATCAGATTACCGGCCGCATTGACGATGTTATCAATGTTTCCGGTCACAGAATGGGTACCGCGGAAGTGGAAAGCGCCCTCGTCGCCCATGCCGCTGTGGCGGAAGCCGCCGTTGTTGGTTATCCTCACGACATCAAAGGACAGTCCATTTACGCCTATGTCACACTGAAGACGGGCGTCGAGAAGACGGACGCTCTAAAGAAAGAGCTTGTCGCTCATGTCAGGACATTAATCGGTCCCATTGCCACACCGGAGAAAATCCAGTGGGCCGACGCGTTACCCAAAACGAGAAGCGGCAAGATCATGAGAAGAATTTTGAAACGCGTTGCCGCAAACGATATCGGCGACCTGGGAGACACCAGCACCCTGGCCGATCCGTCCGTCGTGGATGATATTGTAAAAAACAGGCTGTAAAAATAAATTAGAGTTCCCTCATATTTTTCTGCAAAATCGAAAAATATGAGGGAGAAAATCAAAAAAGAATAATAAAGGTGGATGCGCGATCCGGCAGAAAAGACTGCCTTTCTTTGCCGGCAGGCTTCCAGGAAGGAGGAGAATGTGAATATTGTTGCATTAGTAAAGCAGGTTCCGGACACAGAAGCCCAGATCAGGGTGAAACCGGATGGGTCGGGAATCGATGATAGCGGTATTAAGTGGGTCATGAATCCCTATGATGAGTTTGGCGTTGAAGAAGCCTTGAAATTGAAGGAAAAAGCGGGCGGTGACGTAACGATTGTATCCGTCGGTCCGGCAAGGTGCGTAGAGGCCATAAGAACTGCTTTGGCCATGGGCGCCGATAAAGGCATCCACATCGACGATCCGACATTGAACAACGCAGATGCCTACACAACGGCAAACGCTTTGGCCGCCGCTATCAAAGGCATCCCTTACGATGTAATTTTTTGTGGACAGAGGGCCATTGATGATGACTCCGGTCAGGTCGGTTCCATTCTGGCCGAATTGCTTGATCTTCCGCAGCTGACGATTATTACGAAGCTCGATATCGAAGGCACGACCGCAAAGGCTGTGAAGCCTATCGAAGGCGCCCAGCTCTTGATTGAAAGCTCCCTTCCCTGCGTCATTACCGCGCAGAAGGGCTTGAATGAGCCGCGCTATGCATCTCTGCCGGGTGTTATGAAGGCGAAGAAAAAACCTCTCGAAGTTAAGGATGCCGCAGCACTCGGCATTACCGCCGATGCGAAGGCACAGGTTGCCAAGACCACCGCACCTCCGAGCAGGCCGCCCGGAAAGATTATCGACGGTGCCGATGCGGCGGAAAAAGCCGCACAGGTCGCAAAACTGCTCAGAGAAGAAGCTAAAGTTATTTAATCATCATTTGACACGGAGGAAAATAAAAATGGCAAAAGGTGTAATGATAGTAGCAGAACAGAGAGACGGCGCTCTTCGAAAGGTTTCGTTTGAGGTTGCCAGTGCGGCGAGAAAACTTGCCGATCAGCTGGGCGACGAAGTGAGCGCTATCCTGTTGGGTTCCGGCGTTGAAGGAATCGCCGGCGAATTAGGAAAATACGGCGTCGATAAGGTTTATGTTTGCGATGATGCCGCTTTTGAACCCTATACAACGGATGCTTACGCACAAGCGATTACAAAAGTCGTGAAGGAAAAAGATCCGGCCATCCTGCTCTTGGGTGCATCGGTTCTGGGAAAAGATCTTTCTTCCAGACTGGTCGGCTCCCTGGCAACCGGTCTGGCATCGGATTGCACGGACATCAAAATAGAAGACGGCAAAATGGTCGCCGTCAGACCGATGTACGCGGGTAAATGTTATGGGGAAATCGTTGTATCCGGGTCCCCTCAGATGGCGTCACTCCGTCCCAATGTGTTTGCGGCGGCAGAAAACGCGAAAGCCGGTGCTGTGGAGAAGGTCGACGCAGCGCTGGATGCGTCCAAGCTGAAAACCAAAGTTCTCGAAGTGCAGAAGGACGAGAGCGGTAAAGTCGACCTGACGGAAGCCAACATTATCGTATCCGGCGGACGTGGCATGAAAGGACCGGAAGGATACGGAATTCTGGAAGAACTGGCGTCTGTATTGGGCGGAACCGTCGGCGCATCACGCGCGGCTGTCGATGCCGGCTGGAGACCGGTTACCGATCAGGTAGGGCAGACGGGGAAAACCGTTTCTCCCAATCTTTATATCGCCTGCGGAATTTCCGGTGCGTTGCAGCATATGGCGGGCATGAGTTCTTCGAAATATATCGTGGCCATCAATAAAGATTCGGAAGCACCCATCTTTACAAAAGCCGACTACGGCGTCGTGGACGATCTGTTTGCCGTCGTTCCCGAACTGACCAAAGAATGCAAGAAACTTCTTGGTTAAAATAGCAGAGGGCGGATTTTTTAATCCGCCCTCATTTTTTTAATGCAGAATAAAACAGGGGAAATACAGCCGTTTCCGGCTTCATTTTTCTTCAACATTCTATGGAGAATGTTGTTGCGTCATTGATAGACTTCTAACATCATACGTCCGGTGGCGCGCGATAGTCGTAAATTTTATAATACATTATTTTTTTTACTTCGGCTCTTTCGCTTAGGCAACAGTTAAATTATAACCCGTTGTAACGGCTTTCGATGAAATATTTTTTTCGTAAGTGAACATTTAAAAAGAATACCTTAAATTTTTCTGCTGCCTACGTTTTCACTGCAGAGCTTTATTGAAGTCAAAAAGCAACATTATGTACCATACTCAGAGAATAAGTATTGGGTTACATCAAAGTTGCCATTAAACCCGTAGCGACGTGTACGGTATAAATTATATAAGATTATGGTTCATGCGATCGTTTGCGAATGATCGACTTTGACCGGAATCTGAATTGTATGGAGGAACTATGGAACACACAACATTTTCGGTCGGCAATGAAGGGAGACAGGTCTTCTGGAATGCGGAATATTTCGAATTGATTCTGTTTTTATTCACCGCTGTGGCTTTGGTCATCTTTGCGTACGGCGTGTACCGACGATGGCAAATGTGGAAAGCTATGGGCAAACCCGAAATCAGAACCGATAACATGGGTGAACGAATTAAGATCCTTCTGCGCGATGGACTCTTACAGCTGAAGACATTTAAAGATATCTACCCCGGGATCATGCATGCATTCATTTTTTTCGGTTTTTTTGTTTTGATATTCGGGGCGGCTTTTGACGCGACAGAGTTTCATATCACCGAACCTCTGGGTTGGGCTTTCTTAAGGGGCAATTTTTATCTGGTCTTTTCTCTCCTCATGGACCTTTTTGGACTGCTCGTCCTGATCGGTGTTCTTATGGCTCTTGACCGAAGATATCTGCAAAAACCCGACCGTCTGGGCTATCGAGGCAAACCCGACAATAAACCGGATGACGCGATTGTTCTGCTCCTCATCGGCGGAATCATCATCACGGGATTTATTATTGAGGCGCTTCGACTTTATGTTACCAATCCGTCATGGGGACACTGGTCATTTGTCGGCTGGATCATATCCAAGGCGTTTGTCGGTATTGATCATGGCACGGCACGAATTCTGCACAAGGTCATGTGGTGGACCCATACGTTTATCGCTCTCGGGTTTATCGCATACATTCCTTATTCGCGACTGCTTCACATCATTACGACATCGGCGAACTATTTTATGTCGACTTTAAAACCCGTCGGATACGTTGAACCCATCGCGGACTTTGAGAATGCAGAATCTTTTGGTATGGGTCAGCTTGAAGACTTCACCTGGAAACAGATCTTTGACTCCGATGCTTGTACCCGTTGTGGAAGATGCCAGGACGGTTGCCCCGCTTATTTAACGGGAAAACCCTTGTCACCCAAAAAACTGGTCCAAGACCTCAAGACTTATTGGCTGGAAAGGGCTCCAAAGGTCATGGCCGCCAAGAAAGCCGCCGGTCCCGAGGGCGAACCGGAAATCCCGGAGCCGGAAAAGGCCATGGTGGGCGAGGTCATCGATTTGCATGAACTCTGGGCCTGCACAAACTGTATGTATTGTATGGAAGTCTGCCCGGCATCCATCGAGCATGTACCAAAGATCGTCGGCATGAGACAGTATAAAGTACTGATGGAAGCTGATTTTGCGCCGGAATTGCAATTAACCTACCGCAATATGGAAAATAACTCCAATCCGTGGGGCATCGGCGCCCATATGCGGGCGGATTGGGCCAAGGACCTTGGCATCAAGACACTCGCGGAAGATGGTAACGTCGAATATTTGTATTATGTCGGCTGCGCGGGTTCTTTTGATGACCGCGGCAAAAAGGTCGCCATCGCATTTGCCAAAATACTGAAAGCCGCCGGTATAAATTTCGGTATTTTAGGAACCGAGGAAGGCTGCTGCGGCGATTCGGCCATGCGGGGTGGTAATGAATATCTTTATCAAACGTTGGCACAGATGAACATTGAAGCGATGAACGGCTATGGCGTGAAAAAGATCATCACCACCTGTCCCCATGGATATAATGCCCTCAAAAAAGATTATCCCCACTTCGGCGGGAACTTTGAGGTTTACCACCACACGGAAATCATCGCGGATCTCATTGCCAAGGGCAGGATCAATCTGAAAAAGCCGGTGGACGGCGTTTTCACCTATCACGATTCCTGTTTCCTGGGGAGGTACAATCAGATTTACGATCAGCCGCGCAACGTACTGAAGGCCGTTCCCGGCCTGAAACTGACGGAGATGAAGAACAATCATACCAAGAGTTTCTGCTGTGGCGCGGGCGGCGCCAGGATGTGGATGGAAGAGGATATCGGCGAGAGAATCAACGATGTCCGGACCGACCAGGCGATAGAGGCCAAGGCGGATCATATCGCCGTGGGTTGCCCTTTCTGTCTGACCATGATGGTTGACGGCATCAAAGACCGTGAAATGTCGGAAAAGATGGATGCCGCCGACATTGCGGAAATCGTCTGGAAGGCCATGGGCATTGAGGAAGCGCAGCCCGAGCCTGAAGGAGAGAGCAAAGAAGAAGAGAAAGGCGGCGAAGCAGCTTCCTAAGCAAACCAGTTATATAGTTCAGCAAGAAAGGCCCCTTTTTCCAGGGGCCTTTCTTGCTTGTATCTATGACTGAAAGATCTGTACGCTTCCATTACTGCCTTGTCTCTTATTTCATGCACCGAATTTGGCGAGTCTCTTCGCATGCGCCAAAGCAACACCCATGAGGGCTGTGGTCGGCATTCTCCCCAAACCGCCGACAATGCAATCCCGTTCGCCGAAAGTTTTCACTCTGTCAGGGCGGCAGGTCTTTGCGGCCAGCAGCACCGGAACGGGATGCCAGCTGTGAGCAGCCAGGGCAGCCGGCGTGGAATGGTCACCCGTGACGACCAAAACATCCGGATTCAAATTTGAAATGACGGGAATCATGCGGTCGACCTTTTCAATAACGGCAACCTTAGCGTCGAATTTCCCGTCTTCCCCGCGGGAGTCCGTCGGTTTAATATGAACAAAAAAGAAATCATAGTCCTGATAGTATTTTTCCAATATTGCAAATTCATCTTCTATGGATATCGTTTCATCACCGAGAGTCATGCCCAAAAGCTTCGCAATGCCCCTGTACATGGGATAACTGGCAATGGCCAAAGCATTGAGATCGAATCGATCCTTCAAGCCGGGATAGGTCCTGTATTTCGCGTAACCTCGCAGGAGCATCGTATTGGCTTGCGGTTCATCAGCCAGAGCCGCATTGATCTTTTCGATCAGTTCTTCCACGACAGCGGCTGTTTTCTGCGCCTTGGGGACAAGAGCATTCGGCTTTAAAGCGGGTCGCCCAGTCGTCTGGGGGTCCGTCTCTTCGATGCTTTCGTTTAAATCATCGCCGCGCAACGCCACCAAGGTCCGATGTTCTTTTTCCGTCTCAAAAAATACCTCGATACCGCTCAAGAGTCGAATATTCTCGCGAAGCTTTTGACAAATCCGGCGATTACCGTCTGTGTCGATCCTTCCGGCCCTTCTGTCGGTAATCAACCCTTTTTTATCCATCGTGGCAAAATTGGCCCGCATAAAAAGATCTTTTTCCGTCATGGCGAAATTGACTCCTGCCGCCGTTAACAGACCCCGGCCGCAGTTATTTTCCACGGGATCATACCCAAACAGGGCGAAATGGGCCGGACCGCTTCCCGGTGTAATACCGTAACCGATCGGATCGAGGAGGCCGCAAACAGATCGCGCCGCCAGTTCATCGAGATTCGGCGTGCGGGCCGCTTCCAGCTCCGTCGGGCCGCCATCCTTGATCGGTAACCCACCCAGGCCATCCATGACCAAGAAAACTATTTTTGTCGCCTTTTTAATGACAAGATTGTCAATCAATTTCGTATGCATATCCATCCCTCTTTACGGAGCAGTTTCACCAAGGTTCGAAACGATTTCCAGTTCTCTGGGCACTTTATAGGCCGACAAATAAGCCCGGCAATGTTTCATAATATCTTTTTCATCGGCCGCAACATCATCCTTTGCAACGACAAGCGCCTTGACAATTTCACCTCTCATCAAATCCTCTTTGCTGATAACTTTCGCCTCTTTCACGGCCGGATGCAACTCCAGAACTTTCTCAACGTCCCGGGGATAAACATTGAAGCCGCTGGTAATGATCATCCTTTTTTTCCGGCCGGTAATAAAGATATATCCTTGCTGATCGATTTTCGCAAGATCGCCCGTGTGGAGCCAACCCGATCTGATCACGTCGGCCGTCGCCTCCGGATCTCCGTAGTAGCCCTTCATCACATTATAGCCCCTAACAACCAGTTCTCCGATTTCACCCGGCGGCAGTTCCTGATCACGATCGTCCAACACCCTGGCCTCGACGCCGGGAATGGCAACGCCGATGGATCCCGGTTTCCTGGGAAGATCCAGCCTGCTGAATGAACAGACCGGCGAAGCTTCCGTCAAGCCGTATCCTTCCATAATGTTGATCCCGAACTTTTCATCGAACTGAGGAATGAATTCCGGCGGCATGGGCGCCCCCCCGGTAATACACAGTTTCAGCGAACTTATATCGACCGACTCCAGCTTATCAAACAGCAGCATCCCCAGAAACACCCGCGGCACAGCGGCGATAAAGGTCACCTTTTCCCGGTCGATGGCCGTCATGATCCCATCGAGCGTAAAGCGCTCCATCAGCACCATGCTCGCTCCGACCCGGATCGCACACAGCATGTTGGCAACGGCACCGAAGGAATGGAAAAAAGGTATAATCGCCAGCCCTCTGTCTTCCTTTGTCGTACCGCATAACACCTTCAGAAGCTCCGACTGCCCCATGAGATTGCCATGAGTCAACACCGCGCCCAGAGATTTACTGGTAAGTCCCGAGGTATAAATGATCACGGCCGCATCATCATCGGTCAATTCCACCAATTCCAGTTCGAACGGTCCATCTTTAACGGCTTTTTGAAATCCCGGGCCGTCGCTTTCAGCGTCGGTAACGATGAGATGACGGCATTCGGGAACCTTGCCCTTGATGTCCTCATACCTTTTGGCCAGGGACGCAGTCGTGATAAAAGCCTTGGATTCGCTGTCTCCCAGAAAATGAATCAATTCGTAAGCTGTCGACATAACATTCAGCGTGACGGCAACAGCCCCGATTTTTTGTACGGCAAAATAAGAAATGATAAACGCCGGACAATTGGGAAGCATCAAACCGATCTTGTCGTCCTTTTTGATCCCGAGTGATTTCAAATAATGGCTTACCCCGTTTACCGCTCTGTTAAGATCGTTGTACGTTAATTTCTCTCCCTCGTGAATCATGGCAACCCTGTCTCCGTAAGCACGACAGCTTTCTTCCAGCATCTTTCCCAAGCTCATGTGATTCTTCCCCCTTGTTCTGTCTGATTTCCCATAGCATAGGCACAATAATATTTTCAATCGAATTAAAAAAAGAGCTTAGCCATCTTGAATCATCTCAGGATAGCTAAGCTCATGTTAGACGTTTCGTTAACGTATTCGGCCGACACGGATTGCCATAGTCGGATAACCAATCGATCGTCGGCTGCCCGAAATTTATTTACGGTTTATTGACATTCTGCCACAGCGAGGCGTTTGCGTTGCCGAAGCCGCCGCACAGGAATCCGACGCCGTATTTGGCATCCGGATAGTCTTTCTTCATGATGTTGTTAAGCGTGATGATAATCCGGGCGCCCGATTGTCCCAAAGGATGACCCAACGCCAAAGCACCGCCCCAGACGTTCAGTTTGACCTTTTCAAACGGCGGCTCGTCGCCAAAGCCCATTTCACGGCAAACGGCGACTGATTGGGTCCCGAAGGCCTCATTAAGCTCCCAGATATCGATATCATCAATGGTCATATTGGTTCTTTTGAGCAGCTTTTGGGCCGCATAAAGAGGGCCAATACCCATCACCGTCGGATCGCATCCGGCCATGGCACCGTAAACATACTTCAGATGATAATCATAGCCCAGTTCATCCGCTTTTTCCCGGCTCATCAACAGGGCAGCGCAGGCGCCCGACGTCAACGGCGAGGAGCCGGCCGCGGTGACAAGACCGCCCGGTTTGAAGGCGGGCTGCATGGCTTCCATTTTTTCCATGGATACATCTGGCCGGACCCACTGATCCTGATCGCAGACAAAGGGGGTACCATCATCCTTCAAACAGCCTTTAATCGGAATGATTTCATCTTTGAATTTACCGGCTGCCTGGGCCGCCGCCGCCTTCTTATTGCTGTGATAAGCCATTTTGTGTGCATCTGTTTTGCTGACATTCCACATGGCTCCGACTTTCTCCGCCGTCATGCCCATGGGGAAATCGGCCACGTTGTATCGCTGGGCCAAACGGGGGGCCATATCCATGCCGCCGCCGCCGCTTCTACGTCCGACCAGCATATCTTCCGCACCGGATGCAACGATGATATCAGCCTCGCCCAGCATGATTGTCCGGGCACCGAATTCCAGAGCCGCCATGGCCGACGGACACTGTTGTCCGAGGGAGCAGGTGCCTACGGATTCCGGATACCCACCGGCCAACCAACCGAGCCGAGCGATATCGGCCTGCGGGCCGGACTGATTTGCGGAACCACAGAATACGGCATCAACATCCTCCGGTTTGACTTTCGGGTTTCTGGCAAAAAGTCCGTCATAAACCTGGGTTAATATCTCATCAATTCTCAGATTTCTGGCCCAGCCTTTTTCGACATGCGCGCGAAAGTTTGGGCTTCTTACACCATCAACGATAACGCATTCCTTCATAAAAAACTTACCTCCTGTTGGATTTTAGGTGAATTGTCGTTTATATCTTATAATTGAAATTTCTTGTCAAGAAATATGTAAAAATATTTTCAGTTTTTAATAAATGTTATGAACGGCTTGAAAGGTGTTGAATCGCAGCGTCTCGGCGGATCACCTATTCCATTGCAAACGACGCATAAATTCACTCCTTAGAGGGGTTCCCCGGTTTGGCCGCAATCAGCGCAGCAATTCCTGCGGCGCACAATATTAAGACGCCAATAAATGCAATATTGTAACTTTCCAAGACGTCAAAAATCCAGCCGCCGATCAAAGGGACGCTGGAAACCGTAATCGTCAGAAGGAGCATCAAGACGCCCGTGACGGAGGCGAATGTGTCGGCACCGTAATAATTGCCGATCAGCGCCGACATGGAAACAAAAGAAGCCCCGAAACCTATGCCCAGTAAAATGGCATACAAATAAATGTGAAACTTACTGACCGCCAGCATCGCTGTCAAAACCCCCGGAAGCATGATCAGCATGGCGATACACCAGATCAACTTGGGCTCAATGCGGTCCCCCAAGGCACCACCCAAAAGCCGGCCAACGATACTGCACAACGTCAGCAGGCCGATGGACATGGATGCAACGGCCGGGGCAAATCCTTTGTCGATGAAATGAATCACACCATGTGATGTGCATAAGATCCAGGGAACATTGAAGCCAACGGCTCCGATAAAGATGAGCCATATGGATTTCGATCCGAATACCTGTTTTAAAGTCCAGTTGTCCGTCGTCTGGTAAACACGCAATTGGGGGGAAAGTCCCGAAACGGGTTCGTTTACGTTCGCCGGATCTATGCCGTCCGGGAATTGACCGAGGTCGGAAGGCTTGTTTTTTACAAAAAAGAAGCTGACGGCAACGGCCAAAAACGCCAGGCCCGAAAGAAACAACCACCCCATTTTCCATCCGCTCGGTGATGCCTCCATTATCCTTGTCAAAATCGGGACGGAGATGAAACCACCGACGCCCGCTGCTGTCAGGGCTATGGACAGGGCCAAGGCTTTTTTCTTGCTGAACCAGAGCGTAATTCCGGTCTGCACGGGCAGTACACTCCCGAACCCCACACCGCTGCCCATAAGGATGCCGAAAACCAAAAAATACTGCCATGGCCGGTTTACAATAGAATACATCAACAGCCCCCCACAGGCGATCATGACAGATCCCAGACAAAGCGTAAAACGGATGCCTCTTTTATTGATCGCATGAGCAATTAAAAAGCCCTGCAGTCCGCCGATTAAGGCAAACAACATCATCCCGAGACCAAACGCTTTACGTTCCATTTCCAATGCCCTCAGCATGTATGTATTAACAACAATACCTCCATACATGCAAAAACCGATATTAATCAGATAAATAACCCAGAGAACCGTTACCAGTTTCCATCCGTAAAATTTCGTTTTTCCCAACGCCATTACACTCCTTTGCTTGATGTTGTTTCAATAAAGAATCATTCGGCACATTAAATTTTTCAATTCAATGACATTTTCAGAATATTTCCATAACGGCAAGCTATGCCGTTTCATACACATTTTGAGACAAGAAGAAAAGACGTTTTTCAACAAAGCCCTTATCCCCCTGTGACTATTGAAGTTTACATCGAAGTTTACTTGACAGTCAGCTTTGTCGAATGTAATATGCATACCGTTCCATATTTCATTGTAAAAGGGTCGATATGCCGCGTAGAGAAGAAAGGGCAGAAGAAATCGCTGTTTACGAACAAGGCCAAATCAAAGAAAAACGAACCTACCTGAATGGTAAATTGGATGGTGAATACACATCTTATTACATGAATGGTCAAATCATGGTCAAGCTGCTCTTTCAGCAAGGTCTTCGCCAAGGTGAAGCAGTTTCTTATTACCGAGATGGGCAAATTAGAGAAAAAGGCTTTTTTGTCAAGGACAAACTTCACGGCCAATATAAGTCCTATTTTGAAAACGGCCAGATAAGGGAAGACGAACATTACCTCAATGGCAAATTGGACGGCGAATACATTCTTTATTTTAGAAACGGCCGCATCAAAAATAAGGAAACATTCAAAAATGGTAAATTCCATGGGGAATACATATCTTACTATAAAACGGGGCAAATAAAAGAAAAAGGCAGTTTTGAGGATGATAAGAGAAACGGGGAATACATTGCTTATGAACGGAACGGCCGCATTAAGGAACAGGCGGTATACGGCAGAGGAAAGCTGAAAGGCCCGTTTAAGAAGTACGCCGAGAATGATCGTCCATCAGCGGACATATTCGATCAGAATGAAATGGAATCGCTGTATTACGACAGCGATGATATTGATAAAAAAGTATATGATGATATCCTGAAAAACCTGAAAGACCTTGATGGAATATAAATAATATTAAGTAACTATCTTCAGAGGATACCAGTTGATGATTAAAAACATTCTGCTTCCGATGGATGGGTCGGATTTCAGCAAGACGGCAATTGACTATGGAATATACATCGCGAAGAAATTCAATGCTCATCTGACCGGTTTGCATGTGATGGATGTTCGATTAATGCAGGTTTCCACCCTGAATGATGTTTCAGAAACCGGCGTTCAATCCATAAATAATCCCCTGCTGCCGACCATCGAACAAGGTCTGAATGAAAAAGCGGACAGCATACTGGAAGACTTTCAAGACATATGCCGTGCTGCGCATATACAGGTCCGCGTTCAGAAATCCCTGGGTATTGTGAGCGATACTGTTATTGAAGAAGGCGGACAAGCAGACTGCATCCTTCTGGCACAGAGAGGAGAACACTTTCGGATTGGAAGCGGCGGCATCCTTGGATCAACGGTCGAGTCCGTTGTGCGTAAAGCAAACAAGCCGGTCCTCGTTACCCCCAGCGGATTTCAGGAAATCGAAAGCATGGGGCTGGCTTATGACGGCAGTCCACCGGCGGAAAAAGCTTTAAAGCTTGCCGTCGAAATATCCGAACAGGCGGCATGGCCTCTTTCCATCATCATTATCACCAATGATCAGCATCTGAGCGCTGATTTGACCGCCCGGGTCGAGGCCTATATCACGGCGTTCGAAAAAGAAGATGAACGAAAAATCGACAGTGATGTCATCATCCTTTCAGGAAAAGAAGACCGGGAAATTTTAAGATTCATCCTGGATGGTTCCGTCGAACTCATGGTT